>NZ_JBEZKB010000009.1:116489-276678 GCF_040651475.1 Streptomyces sp. NPDC048442 | reverse complement strand
TGAGTTCTCAAGGAACGGACGCTTCCTTTGTACTCACCCTCGCGGGCTTTCCTCCGGACGTTTTCGTTCGGTGTTTCATTTTGTTCTGTTCTTGCATTTCCGACTCTATCAGACCGTTTCCGTTCCGACTTCCTCGATGCTTTCCAGGTTCTTCGCTTTCGCGTTTTCCCTTTCCGGCGGTTCCGACTCTATCAGAAGCATTTCGGCCGAGCTAATCGGCGTTGATGATTCTGAAAAGGAATCGAGAGGCTCTCAATGGAAATGAAATTCCGGGAGAGCGAGCTAGAGACTAGCTGGTCGCCATCGAGTTTGTCCAACTCAAGGCAACCGTTCGAATCTACCTCCCCCTTCGAACCATGTCAATGGTTTTTTGGGGCGAGGGAGAGACTAGCAGGTCAGGAAGGGCGCACGCACATCACGCTGCAGTCGGGAGCTCGGCGCTCCGGTCTGCACGTTCCACATCGCCTTGTTCGCCTGCTCGGACTGCTCTGCCACCCCATATGTACACGTACAGAAGGAATGCAGCCTCTGCGGCAATGCCGATCGTGATGCGGGCCCAGGTGGGAAGTCCGGAGGGGGTGACGAACCCTTCGATCAGGCCGGAGACGAAGAGGACGAGAGCCAGCCCGATGGCCATGCCGAGTGCTGCCCTGCCCTCCTGCGCCATGGCGGCTCGGCGGGTGCGCGGGCCCGGGTCGATGAGGGTCCAGCCGAGACGGAGGCCCGTACCGGCGGCTACGAAGACGGCGGTGAGCTCCAGCAGTCCGTGTGGGAGCAGCAGGCCGAGGAAGGTGTCGAGACGGCCGGCGGAGGTCATCAGGCCGATGCCTACGCCGAGGTTGAGCATGTTGATGAAGAGGATCCAGAGGACGGGGACGCAGAGAAACGCACCGAGGACGAGACATATGGCTGCCGCCTTGGCGTTGTTCGTCCAGACCTGGGCGGCGAACGAGGCCGCCGGGTGGCTCGAGTAGTACGTCTCGTACTGGCCTCCCGGACGAGTCATCTCGCGGAGGTCGGCCGAGGCGCCTATTGAGGCCTGCACCTCGGGGTGGGAGGCGATCCACCAGCCGATCACCGCGGCCAGCGCTATGGAGAGCAGAGCTGAGGGGATCCACCAGCGGCGACTGCGGTAGACGGCGGCCGGAAAGCCTGCCGTCAGAAAGCGGGCCGCGTCGTGCCAGGAGGCCTGGCGGGTACCGGTGACGGTGGAGCGGGCACGGGACACCAGTTGGGTGAGACGGGCGATGAGGGCGGGATCCGGGGTGGTCGACTGGAGGAGGGAGAGGTGGGTCGCGGTGCGCTGGTAGAGGGCTACCAGTTCGTCGACCTCGGCGCCGGTGAGACGGCGTCCTCGGCCCAGGAGTTGATCGAGTCGGTCCCACTCGGCGTGGTGGGCGGTCACGAAGACGTCGAGGTCCATGGTCGGCTGCTGCTCCAGGCACTGGGTCCGGGTCCGGCGGTTAGGCACAGCACTGCGCGCGCTGGGGGTCAGCTTGGCAGACTGACGATTTCAGGGGTGGCGAAGGTCTGCGAGAGGTGAGCACCGGTGAGTGAGTTCGTGACGGGCGATGCGGTGGTGCTCGGGGTACGGCCGGCACGCCTGCCGAGCCGGGCATTGGCGCTGTTGATCGACATGGCGGTGGTGTGGTCGGTGTACCTCGGGGTGACGCTGGCGCTGATGGTGGCCACTGCTTCGCTGGACGATGCGGCTGCGGCGGCGATCATGGTGGCCTCGTTCTTGCTGGTGCTGGTGGGGGGACCGATCGCCGTGGAGACGCTCACGCGCGGGCGGTCGCTCGGGAAGCTGGCCTGCGGGCTGCGGGTGGTACGGGACGACGGGGGGCCGATCCGGTTCCGGCACGCGCTGGTGCGGGGGGCGGTCGGCGTCGTCGAGGTCCTGATGACGTTCGGGGTCATCGCCTGTATCGCTTCGTTGGTGTCCGAGCGGGGGCGGCGGGTCGGGGACGTGTTCGCCGGGACGCTGGTGGTGCGGGAGCGGGTGTCGGCCGGGCGTGCCGATGCTGTACCTGCGCCGCCGCCGTGGCTGGTGGGGCGGTTCGCCGGGCTGGACCTGTCGCGGGTACCGGACGGCCTGTGGTTGGCCGTACGCCAGTTCCTGACGCGGATGCGGCAGTTGGATCCGCAGGTGGGCGGGGCGATGGCGGGGCGATTGGCCACTGACATGGCGGGTTTCACGGGAGTTCCGGTGCCATCGGGGGTACCTGCGGCTGCCTACTTGGCGGCTGTGGTGCAGGAGCGGCAGGTACGGGACACCCAGCGGGCTTTCCGGGCTTCGGCTTCGGCTTCGGCTTCGGCAGAAGAGGCTGTGAGCGCGAGTGGAAAGGGGGATGGAGTCGCGGGGTATGCGGCCTTTGCAGAGCCCGTGGGTGCTGATGTGCCTGCTCCGCCTGTGGCTACTGCTGCCCCGTCGCCTGCCGGTACCCCTGCCCCTGCCCCGGCCCCTGCGGTGGGCCCGTCCGTTGAGCCAGAGGCGGCGAAGGAGAAGCCTGCAGGGGCAACTGGGTTTGCGCCGCCGGTCTAGAAAGTGTCGGGGTCGGTGGGCTCAGTGGGGAAGACCGACGGGGGTGTCTCCAGGTGTTCGAGCTCGATTCCCGGAGCCGAGAGGACGACGTCGCCTGCGATGTGGATCTGGTGTTGTTCACCGGTGTCCAAGGCGTTGACCTGGTATTCGTCCACCATCAAGGGGCCGTTGTCAGTGGCGTGTGCTTCGCTTTTTACCAAGGCCCAGGACTGGTCGAGCGTACGTGGTGCCAGGACCGGGTCTGTGAAGGCGACCAGGCGGACGCGAGTGGCGGAGGAAGCGGGGGTGAGGCGCAGGAGGCGGGCAACGGCGATGAGGAATGCCGGGGATGTGCCGGTGAAGGCGTGGGCGCGGACACTGCCTTCGGTGGCGTGATCACCGGTCGGGTCGGTACGGACCCAGGTGACGCCGTCGATGGCCGCACCGCGGACCTGCCAGCTCGATGCGTGAAGTTCGAGACGGATGGGGCGGCCGAGGTCGTCGAGGGCGAGGTCGACGGAGCCGGCGTGGTCGCCGGAGGGGGTGGTGGTTTGGGCGACGTAGCGCCAGCCGGAGGGGCCTGGCGCGCAGTGGAAGTGTTCTTCGCCGAGGGGAGTGTGATCGTGGGGATCGTGGAGCGAATAACGGCCGCGGGGCATGGGGTCCTTGGGGGTCTGTCCGAGCTCTGTCCCGGCCTGTGGGCCGGACACGGGGCAGGCCCCCGGCGCGGGGTCCGGGGGCCTGCCTGACAGCTAGGGCTGTCTACTGCTGATGAGCGGCGTGGTGCCGGTTGCTCAGTAGCGGTAGTGGTCGGACTTGTACGGGCCCTCGACCGGGACGCCGATGTAGTCGGCCTGCTCCTGGCGGAGCGTGGTGAGGCGGACGCCGAGGGCGTCGAGGTGGAGACGGGCGACCTTCTCGTCGAGGTGCTTGGGCAGCACGTACACGTCGGTCGGGTACTCCTCCTGCTTCGTGAACAGCTCGATCTGGGCCAGCGTCTGGTCCGCGAAGGAGTTCGACATCACGAAGGACGGGTGACCGGTCGCGTTGCCCAGGTTCAGCAGACGGCCCTCGGACAGGACGATCAGCACCTTGCCGTCCGGGAACGTCCAGGTGTGGACCTGCGGCTTGACCTCGTCCTTCACGATCCCGTCGATCTTCGCGAGACCGGCCATGTCGATCTCGTTGTCGAAGTGACCGATGTTCCCGACGATCGCCTGGTGCTTCATCTTGGCCATGTCCGAGGCCATGATGATGTCCTTGTTGCCCGTCGTCGTCACGAAGATGTCCGCGACAGCGACGACGTCGTCGAGGGTGGCGACCTGGTAGCCGTCCATGGCCGCCTGGAGGGCGCAGATCGGGTCGATCTCGGTGATGATCACCCGGGCGCCCTGGCCGCGCAGCGACTCCGCGCAGCCCTTGCCGACATCGCCGTAACCGAAGACGACCGCGACCTTGCCGCCGATCAGGACGTCGGTGGCACGGTTGATGCCGTCGATCAGGGAGTGGCGGCAGCCGTACTTGTTGTCGAACTTCGACTTGGTGACGGCGTCGTTCACGTTGATCGCCGGGAAGAGAAGATTGCCGTCGCGCTGCATCTCGTACAGACGGTGCACACCCGTCGTGGTCTCCTCGGTCACGCCGCGGATCTCCGAGGCGAGCTGGGTCCACTTCTGGGGGCTCTCACCGAGGGTGCGGTTGAGAAGCGTGAGGATGTAGGCGTACTCCTCGGAGTCCGCGGTGGACGGGTCCGGGGCGGCGCCCGCCTTCTCGAACTCGACGCCCTTGTGGACGAGGAGGGTGGCGTCGCCACCGTCGTCGAGGATCATGTTCGGGCCGCCGGTGGGGGTGTTCGGCCAGGTCAGCGCCTGCTCCGTGCACCACCAGTACTCCTCCAGCGTCTCGCCCTTCCAGGCGAAGACCGGGACGCCCTGCGGGGCCTCGGGGGTGCCGTTCGGGCCGACCGCGATGGCGGCGGCGGCGTGGTCCTGGGTGGAGAAGATGTTGCAGGAGGCCCAGCGGACCTCCGCGCCCAGGGCGACGAGGGTCTCGATGAGGACCGCGGTCTGCACGGTCATGTGGAGCGAGCCGGTGATGCGGGCGCCCGCGAGGGGCTGGGCAGCGGCGTACTCCCGGCGGATCGACATCAGACCGGGCATCTCGTGCTCGGCGAGAGTGATCTCCTTGCGGCCGAAAGCGGCAAGGGAGAGGTCGGCGACCTTGAAGTCCTGGCCGGTGGCGACAGTCGTCATGAAGAGCTGCTCCTCGTGAGGTGGTTCGAGGTGGTTACGGCTGATCTGCGGCGGCGGGCATACGAATGCCCGAGCACTCGCAGCGCAGTCCGTCGGAGGCCCTCTCTCCCTCGGCCGGTCCACGGACCGCCCGACCGCCATCAGCAGCGACGTCTGGCTAGGTTACGAACCTACACCGATCGATCCTGTGGACCCCAGCCCCTCCCCCGTGTGCTGCTGGCTTGAAATCATGCTCTCCATAAGGGCAATTCGGAACCTTTGGGCACTTTTGGGCGCCCGGGGGATGCAGCAAGGCCCCTGTCCTGGCCGGACAGGGGCCTTGCTCAAGAAGTGCTGGAGTCAGTGCGACGGCTCGGGGGTGGGGCCGCCGGGGATGCGGCCCGGGTTGGAGCCCTCGGCGGCCGCGGACTCGCTGTAGATGTCCGGCTCCAGGTAGATGACGCGGGCGATCGGGACGGCGGCGCGGATGCGGTCCTCGGCGGCGTTGATCGCGGTCGCGACCTCGGCGGCGGTGTCGTCGTGCTGGACGGCGATCTTGGCGGCGACGAGGAGCTCCTCGGGGCCGAGGTGGAGCGTGCGCATGTGGATGATGCCGGTGACGGTGTCGCCGTCGACGACCGCGGCCTTGATCTTGTCGACGTCCTCGGTGCCGGCGGCCTCGCCGAGCAGGAGGGACTTGGTCTCGGCCGCGAGAACGATGGCGATGACGATCAGCAGGATGCCGATGCAGAGGGTACCGATGCCGTCCCAGACGCCGTTGCCGGTTGCGAGGGCCAGGCCGACACCGGCGAGGGCGAGGACCAGGCCGACCAGGGCGCCGAGGTCTTCGAGGAGGACGACGGGGAGCTCCGGGGCCTTGGCGCGGCGGATGAACTGCTTCCAGGAGAGCGTGCCGCGCGTCTGGTTGGACTCCTTGATTGCCGTACGGAAGGAGAAACTCTCGGCGATGATCGCGAAGATGAGGACGCCGACCGGCCAGTACCAGGCTTCGATGGCGTGCGGCTCCTTGATCTTCTCGTAGCCCTCGTAGATGGCGAACATGCCACCGACGGAGAAGAGCACGATGGAGACCAGGAAGGCGTAGATGTACCGCTCGCGGCCGTAGCCGAAGGGGTGCTGCGGGGTGGCCTCGCGCTGGGCCTTCTTGCCGCCGAGGAGAAGCAGGCCCTGGTTGCCGGAGTCGGCCAGCGAGTGGACGCTCTCGGCGAGCATCGAGGACGAGCCACTGAAGAGGAACGCCACGAACTTGGAGACGGCGATCGCGAGGTTGGCGGCGAGTGCCGCCACGATTGCCTTTGTTCCGCCTGACGCGCTCATGGGTGCAGGGGTCCTTCCTGGATGGCCTGGATGTCCTGTGACGTCCTGTGACGTCCTGGATGCTGCGGCCCGAGCGCCGCGGTGGGTACGGCCGCACATTGTTGCAGCTTGCCGGGGCGGAGGGGGCTGCTGGTGTGTCAGGCGACCAGGGTGGCGCGGAATACCGTGCCGACTCCGGACAGTTCGGTCTCTTCCCCGGCTGGTACGAAGACTGACCGGCCGGGGGCGAGGCTCAGTCCGCCCGCTCGGGGAGTGCCTGCCGTGCAGAGGAGGATCTGCGGGGCACCCTTCGAGAGACGGACCGGAGCAGCGCCTTCCGCAAGGACGTAGCGGGAGAGCCGGAACTCGTCGATCGGGGTCTCGTAGAGCTCTTCGCCGTCGGAGGACGCCTCGGGGCGCAGGATCCCGGGATCGGTGGCCTCGAAGCGGACGATACGCAGGAGCTCGGGGACGTCGACGTGTTTGGGCGTGAGGCCGCAGCGGAGCACGTTGTCCGAGTTCGCCATGATTTCCACGCCCAGGCCGTCGAGGTAGGCGTGCGGAACACCGGCACCGAGGTAGAGCGCTTCACCGGGCTGGAGTTCGACGTGGTTGAGGAGGATCGCCGCGAGGACGCCGGGGTCGCCCGGGAAGTGGTGGGCGATGGCGGCGTACGCCGCGTGGGCGGCTGCTTCGCGGGGCGGAGTGCCGGGGTCGGCGGCCAGGCGCTCGGCGGCGGCGGCCGTTTCGGTGACGGTGGCGGCGATTTCCGTGCGGTCGGCGGTGAGGACGGCGGTGAGGACCTCGCGGAGTGCGGCTTCCTCGGGGCGGGCGCGGAGCAGATCGGCGTAGGGCTTGAGGGAATCGACGCCGAGGGATTCGAGGGTTCTGGCCGCTTCTACGGGAACTCGGAAACCGCACAGACCGTTGAACTTGGTGAGCGCGCAGACCAGTTCGGGTTTGTGGTTGGCGTCCTTGTAGTTGCGGTCCGGGGCGCCCATCGGGACCTGGCGGCGTTCCTCGTCGGCGTACCCCTCCTGCGCCTGGGCGAGGTTCGGGTGAACCTGGAGCGAGAGCGGTGCTCCGGCGGCGAGCAGTTTGAGGAGGAACGGCAGTCGCGGGCCGAACTTCTTCACCGCCGCCGGGCCCAGTTCGCTTTCGGGGTCGGCGGCGATGACGTCGGAGAGTGCGTGCGTCTCCGGGGCCGGGTGCGGCGGAGTCGGGCCCAGCCCCGGGTCTGCCGGGTCCGGGTGGGGCTGGGAGCGCTCGCCAGGAGCCGGTGCGCGTTCAATGCGGGACGGTGCGCCTGGATGGGCGCCCATCCAGAGTTCGGCCTGCGGTTCGCCGGTGGGCTCGGTGCCGAGCAGTTCCGGGATGGCGGTCACGGAGCCCCAGGCGTAGGGGCGCACGGTGTTGGCGAGGCGGTCCATGGTGGCTCTTTCCGGTCCGGGGCGGCCGTGGGTCGGAGCTCCGTGACGGGAGAAGTCAGGAGGTGTTGGCGGGGCAGGGTAGGTGCGGGGATGTCAGTCGGAAGGGGGTGCGGATGCGGCGAGCGCGAGGTAGGCGGTCGCGAAGTCGGTGACGGCGAGGAGTTCGGCGAGGCTTTCCAGCTCGTTGCCCTCTTCGGGTTCGAGTTCGCTGAGGGCCGTGTCGTGGCTGAGTGCGAGTTCGCGGGCTGCCGGTGCTGCGGTGAGGCCGCCCGTGGGACGGTCGCGCAGCAGCACGACGCGGGCGCGGAGTGCTTGCGGTTCATCCACGCGGTCCCGGAAGAAGTCGCCCGGGTCAGCTCCGGCGGCGTACGCGCCGGAGAGCAGCATGCCGTGGGCGGGCAGGGCCTCGGGGAGTTCGGCCGCGAGGGCGGGACGTCCCGCCAGTTCGGCGAGGACGGCCGCGAATCGGCGGCCGGCCGGGCCTGCGAGCGCACCTTCCGTCCAGACGAGCGGGAGCGAGTCGGCGAGTTCGGAGGCGAGGGTCTTGGCCGGGTTGCTGTACGTGGCGATGGCGGGGCCGCAGCGTTCGGCGGTCTGGTCGAGGCGGTCGGCGACGCGCTGGAGCGTCTCCGGGGGCGCGGACAGCAGGCCGAGCCGGTCGAGGAGGACCAGGAGCGGGGTGAGCAGCGCCCAGAGCGGGCCGGGGCCCGCGGTGGTGCCTTCGTCGTACTCCTCGTACGGGGCGGTCGCCATCGGGACGACCAGGCCGTGCACTCCGCCGACGGACTCGCTGAGCGGAGAGCGTTGGGGGGCCACCGCGACGACCGTGCAGCCGCGGCGGTAGGCCTGTTCGGCGAGGAGGGCGAGCCCCGGTTCGGCGCCGTCCGTCGTCACGAGCAGGAGAAGGTCGACGGAGCCCGCCCAGCCGGGGAGTGTCCAGCGCAGGGCGCCGGCGGCGGGGGCGACGCCGGTCGGGTGCAGGCTCGTCACCGGGCAGGAGGCTCCGGCGAGCGCGGTCAGCAGGTCGGCCACCCCGGTGGCGGCGACGCCGGGGCCCGCGATGAGTACGGCGCGGGGGCGGCCCTCCGGCTTGAGGTCGGTCAGGCCTGCCTCGGTGGCGTGCCGGGCTGCGGTGCGTACCCGGGCTCCGGCCTCGGCCGCGCCGCGGAGGAGACCGCGGTGGTCGGCACGGGCCAGAGCTTCCGGGTCGTCTAGCAGCGACTCGTCGAGCATGGGGGTGAAGCCTCCGATCGCATTGCGCGGACTGGGACTTGACTTGCGGGACGAGTGCCGGGTGGTGGGTTCGGGTTCGGCGGTCTTGCGGTGCCGGAGGCCCGGGGCGTAGTGCCGGAGGGGCGTTCCGGTCAGGCGGGGCGGCGGGCCTCGTCGACGAGGAGGACCGGGATGCCGTCCCGGACCGGGTAGGCGAGTCCGCAGTCCTTGCTGGTGCAGATCAGCTCCGGGGTGTCCGCGGCCGTCTCGTCGCCGAGGGGGGCGTGGCAGGCCGGGCAGGCGAGGATCTCCAGGAGGCCGGCTTCGAGCGGCATGGGGTGGTCCCTTCAGACATGCGGATTGGGCGAGGTCAGCGTACCGCCGGTGGGGTGGGGGGTGCGGTTCTGTGTCGGGGTGGGGGTTGGGCGGTCGCGGAGTGTGCGGGTCGGCCCGTCGTGTGGGGCGGGGCGGTCGCGGAGTGTGCGGTCGTGGAGGGGTGTGCTCCGCGTGGGGGCCGCCCCCTTGCCCACCCGTCCCGCCCCCGGGGGGCGGCCCCGCTGCCCAAGAGGGCTGGGGGGTCGGAGGGTGGAGGGGCTGGCCCGCCGTTCAAGAGGGCTCGGGGCGGGGGGAGGGGCGGACCCGCCATCCAAGAGGGTTCGGGGCGGGGGGGCGGATCCGGCGTTCAAGAGGGGTCGGGGTGGGGGGAGGGGCGGGCTCGCTGTCCAAGAGGGCTCGGGGAGTGGGTGGGGTGGAGGGGGGCCTCGATGGGGCTAGGGGCGGATGAGGGTGAGGATTTGGTTGCGGATTTTTTGCATGGTGGGTTCGTCGCGGGCTTCGACGTTCAGGCGGAGCAGGGGTTCGGTGTTCGAGGCGCGGAGGTTGAACCACCAGTCGGCGGCCGAGACCGTCAGGCCGTCGAGGTGGTCGAAGGTGACGTCGTCGCGGTCGGCGTAGGCGGCAGAGACCGCTGCCGTGCTGGCGGCCTGGTCCGCGACGGTGGAGTTGATCTCGCCGGAGCCGACGTAGCGGTCGTACGAGGAGAGCAGGGCGGAGAGGGGCCCGCTCTGGCCGCCGAGGGCCGACAGGACGTGGAGGGCGGCGAGCATGCCCGTGTCCGCGTTCCAGAAGTCCTTGAAGTAGTAGTGCGCGGAGTGCTCGCCGCCGAAGATCGCGCCGGAGGTGGCCATCTCGGCCTTGATGAAGGAGTGGCCCACGCGGGTGCGGACGGGGGTGCCGCCGTGCTCGCGGACGACCTCGGGGACCGACCACGAGGTGATCAGGTTGTGGATGACGGTGCCGCTGTTGCCGTTGCGGGCGAGTTCGCGGGCGGCGACGAGGGCCGTGATGGCGGAGGGGGACACGCCGTTCCCGCGTTCGTCCACGACGAAGCAGCGGTCGGCGTCGCCGTCGAAGGCGAGGCCGAGGTCGGCGCCCTCGGCGAGGACTCGGGCCTGGAGGTCGACGATGTTCTTCGGGTCGAGCGGGTTCGCCTCGTGGTTCGGGAACGTGCCGTCCAGCTCGAAGTACATGGGGATGAGAGTGAGCGGGAGGGACTCGAAGACGGTGGGGACCGTGTGGCCGCCCATGCCGTTGCCCGCGTCGACGACGACCTTGAGGGGGCGGATCGAGGAGAGGTCGACGAGGGACAGCAGGTGGGCCGCGTAGTCCGTCAACGTGTCGTGCTGCGTGAGGGTTCCCGGGGTGGGGGACGGAGCGGGAGCCCCGGATTCGGACCACTCCTCGACCAGTGCGCGGATCTCCGCGAGGCCGGTGTCCTGGCCGACCGGGGCGGCGCCCGCACGGCACATCTTGATGCCGTTGTACTGCGCCGGGTTGTGCGAGGCGGTGAACATCGCGCCCGGCAGGTTCAGTGAGCCCGAGGCGTAGTAGAGCTGGTCCGTCGAGCAGAGGCCGATCTCGGTGACGTCCGCGCCGAGTGCTGCCGCCCCCCGGGCGAAGGCGCGCGAGAGGCCGGGCGACGAGGGGCGCATGTCGTGGCCGACAGTGATCGCGTCGGCCTCCGTGACCTGCACGAAGGCGGCTCCGAACAGTTCCGCGAGGTGCTCGTCCCACTGGTCGGGGACCACTCCCCGTACGTCGTACGCCTTCACGATCTGTGACAGATCAGCAGCCACGGGCCACCCCTCCTGAAAGTCCTGTTCGGTCGCCCCAAACTACCCGTTCGGGGGTTCTTCGGACCGTCCGGTGACTTCTGCCGGGGCACCTACTCGGGAGAGCGGAGCACCCTCAAGTGGCCGCGGCGGGCGGCGGAGGGGGAAGCGGGATTCGCTGTGCGCGCACTGTTGGCGTCGGGGGCGGCGGGGCGGTCGTGCGGCCTGGCGGCCTCACGGACAGCGTTGGCGAGGGCTTCGAGGTCGTCACCGCTGGGGCGGGCCGGGGCGGATCCGTCGGAGAGACGCACCACGTCCCAGCCGCGGGGCGCGGTCAGACGGTCGGAGTGCTCGGCGCACAGGTCGTAGCAGTGGGGCTCGGCATAGGTGGCGAGCGGACCGAGGACTGCGGTCGAGTCCGCGTAGACGTACGTCAGTGTCGCGACGGCAGGGCGACCGCACGCAGTGCGCGAACAGCGACGTACAGGGCTCACGACGTTGGACGGTACCGCACTCTTGAACGGGCCGCGACGACTCGCCCCCGACCTCACCCCACCGTGTCGCCCGCCGGCCCCTGTCGAGCCCGTTCCCCGGGCAACTGGTCTGACCTGCGGGGAGGCCGTGGCGCACAAAGGGCGTCGGCTGCGTCTCGGTCGCCGATGGCAACAAAGGAGGTCAATCAGGGTGAGGTGTGCGGTCATTGAAGGGCGTGAAAACGAGCCCGTACTTGGCTGAAATGATCATTCGGTGTCAGGTGGAGTGCGTGGCCGGGAGCCGGATCGCCGTGCGGCCGGGAGAGCTACGCTGCGTCAGTGATGGACAGTTTCGGACCGCCCCGTTCTCCCGAGTCGCCCCCCACCGAGCCCTGCCCTGCCGAACCGCATCCCGAGGGCCGCACGGGGCCGCGCAGGCGCGACCGCCACGGCCGCGGCATGCGCGGCCCCGTGGCGCCGCCGCAGGTGCCGCTCTCGGCCAGCAGGGCGGAGGCCTTCGGCGATCTCGTACAGGATTCCGTGGAGCGGCTGGAGCGGCGCTGGCCGCAGCTCGCCGAGGTCGACTTCCTGGTGCTCGACGTGCCCCGTGCGGGCGGCGCGGAGGGGCCCGACGAGTGGACGGACGAGCCGGTGCCGCTCGGTGGGGTGCTGTCGGCCGAGGAGGGCCGCCCCGCGCGCGTGGTGGTGTACCGGCGGCCGGTGGAGATCCGTACCAAGAGCCGGGACGAGCGGGCGCTGCTGGTGCACGAGATCGTCGTGGAGCAGGTCGCCGAGCTGCTGGGGCTGGCGCCCGAGTCCGTCGACCCGCGGTACGGGCAGGACTGATCCCGCGGTGCGGGCAGGGCTGACCTCGCAGTACGGGCAGGCCGGCCTCGCAGTGCGAGCAGGACGAACCCGCAGTACGAGCAGGACGAACCCGCAGTACGAGCAGGACGAACCCGCGGTGCGGGCAGGACCGGCCCGGACCGTTTCTGATCGAGTCCGTACGGACTCGCACGTACTTGCACGGAAGGCCCTCCACGCGCGTGGAGGGCCTTCCGTACGTCCGGGAGCGCGCCCGGTCAGTCGTCGAGGACCGACAGGTCGTTCTGCGCGCGGGGCACCACGACGGTGCCCTTGTCGTCCGGCATCGTCTGGATGGTGAACATCGGGATGCCGTCCTCCGGAAGCTGGAGCATCCGGGCCGCGTGCACCGGGCCGCCCGACACCGACTCGGCGGTCAGCGCGTACGAGCCCTTGAGGCCGGGCGGTACGGGGGCCGCCACCGACACCGTCGTACCGGCCTTGACCTTGTACGTCTTGACGACGGGCTCGCCGCCGCCGGAGCCGGCAGACGCGGTCACCCTGACCTCGCCCGCCGCACCCGGCGCGGTCAGTGAGAGCACCGAGCCCTGCGCCCGGTTGTCGGTCGCGGTGGAGCGCGCGCCCACCGGGGCGGTCGCCGGGACGTAGGCGACCTCCTGCTTGTCCTTCATGCCGCGCACGATGCGCACCGCTGCCACCACGGGGGCGCCGCGGCTGCCCGGGGTCGGGGACAGCACCAGTGCGCCCGCCTCGCCCTTGGTGACGTCACGGAGGTCTATCGAACCGGTCATCCGCGACTTGACGTGCAGCGCTTCCGCGCCGGCCGGGACGAGAGAGCCGTTGGCGCCCGCCAGCTTCACCCGGAGGTCCGCGTCGTTGTCGCCGGTGGCGAAGACCACCAGGCGTACGGACGTGGCGTCGGCCGGGATGCCGGGGAGCACCACACTGCCCGAGGGGTCGGCCGCGGCGGTCAGCCAGTCGCTTCCCGCCTTGTCCTCCATGGCCTGTACGGCGGCGCCGACGCGGCCCGCGCGCGTGGTGACGTGAACGGTCCCGTCGGGCACGCGCGTGGAGGACAGCGTGGACAGCAGCACCGGGACGCTGGAGTGCGGCGGGACGGTGATGCCCTCCCCCGCGTCGGACTTCAGGACGCCCCCCGGGCCGTACAGCTCGACGTCGGCGACGGCGGCGGAGTCGTCCGGATTGGTGAGGTGGACGTAGTCCTGGCGGGCCTCGGCGGTGCTCACTCCCGGGAACCAGAATTCGGTGTCCGGCGCCGAGCAGCTCACGCCGAGCACTCCGCGGGATCCGCCGGCGCTGACCTTGGTGGTCTGCTGGGCGGCCCAGCCGGGCGCCAGGGCGCCGTCCGCGGTGCCGACGAGGGCCGGGGACTCCGAGCCGCTCGCGGTGGCCGTGACGGGCTTTCCCGGCTCCGTCAGGGCAACGGTCGGCTTCTTGGCGTTCTTCGCGTTCTTGGAGTTGGCGGACGGAACCAGTTCGGCCTTGCCGGGCTTCGTGTCCTTCGCGTCGGCCGCCGGGCCGCCCTTCGCGCCGCCCTTGGCGTCGCTCTTCGGGGTGAAGGCGGTGTACGTGGTCTCCGCCAGGTCCGACCCGCTGGGCGCCGGGCACAGCAGGCTGGACCGCTCCACGGGCAGCCGGGCCGCGGCTCCCGCGCTCGCGGCCTTCGCGCCGCCCGTCGCGCCGCCGTCCGGTGCGGCGATCGCGGCGAAGCCGGTGACGGCGGCGAGGGCGGTGACGGCGCCGAGCAGGGAGAGGGTCGTGCGGTTCATCGGTTGTTGCTCCCGTCGGGGCGCTGCCGGTCGTTGTGCCCGTCGTTCTCCGGGTCGTCCGCATAGGGGTCGTACGGCTGCGGCTGGTGCACCTGTGGCTGCTGGGGGTCGTACGGCTGCTGCGGGTCGTAGCCGCCGCCCCCGTACGGCTCGTAGGACTGCTGGTCCTGTGCGGGGTTCTGCGGCTGGGCGTAGCCGTACGGGTCGTACTGGCCCTCGCCGTAACCCTGCTGCGGCGGTGCCTGCTGGTAGGGGTCCTGGGTGTACTGCCCCTGCTCCTGCCCGTACTCCGCGGGGGCGTACGCCTGGGTGTCCCACTCGCCGTACGAGCCCTGCTGCGGCACCGCCGCAGCATAGGGGGCGTCCTGGCCGCCCTCCGGGGCGAACTCCGGCGACGGGTACGGCGAGGCGTACGGGTCCGCGACCGGAGTGACGGGCTCCTCCTGCTGCTCGGCCTCCGCCTCCGCCGCGGCGCGCAGCCTGCGCGCCCGGCGGCCCTCGCCGTCGACCGGAGCCGCCGGGATGTCCGCCGCGGCCTCCTCGGGGAGGTCGTCGTCGATCTCGCGGCGGCGGCCCGGCAGCGCGAGCACCACCAGGACGAGCGCGAGCGCGCCCTGTGCCCACAGCCATGCGGTGTGGGTGAGCGGGGCCTCGTAGGTCAGGTCGAGCTTTCCGCCGGCGGCGGGCAGTTCGAAGCCCTGCGCCCAGCCGTCGACAGTCTTCTTCGTCAGCTCGCGGCCGTCGAGGGTGGCCTTCCAGCCGGGTGCGGCGGTGTCCGCGAGGCGCAGTACGCGGCCCTCGGCTCCGGCCGGGACCGTGGTGTGCGCGTCGACCGGCGTGGAGGCGACGGGCACCGGTTCGGCGCCCTCGCCCGGCGGCACGATCATGAGGCGGGCGACCTGGCGGTCGACGCGCCACAGGGCGCTGCCGTCGAGCTGGCTGAGGCGGCTCAGGCCGGGCGTGGAGTCCAGTACGCGGCTCATCGGCCGGGACGCCTCCCCGTCGCGCACCAGGACGTAGCGCACGGCGAATCCGCCGAGCTGGCCCGCCTGGTCGGCGCCGGAGCCCGCGACCAGGTTCGAGACGATCTTGTCGAGCTGTGTGGCGGAGCCGCCCGCCGCGGTCAGTTCCGCGTCGCCGAGCCGTCCGCCGGAGCCACGTACGAGCGAGTACGAGACCTGGTCGGCGGAGCTGCCGCCGAGGACCAGGGTGCGCGGCTGGTCGCGGGTGGTGGACTCCTCGGCGACGAAGGCGGGCACCTGCACCGGGTCGCGCCGGTTCAGCGGCTCGTCGGCGCCGGTGAACATCCAGCCCGCCGCGGCCAGTACGGGCCCGAGGGCCGCCGCCAGGGCGATGAGTACGGCGACCGGCTGGCGCCAGCCGAAGTTCTGCGAGGCGACGCGCACGCGCGCGCCGTCCGCGCCGAGCACGGTGGCGGTGATCAGCGCGAGGCCGTAGACGAGGGTCGCGGGTCCCGCCCAGCCGTCCCGGTTGGCCAGGACGGCGAGGACGAGGGCGACCAGGCCGACGACCCAGGCGCTGCGGATCGCGAACTGGCGCTCTCCGCGCAGCAGAGCGGCGAGGGCGGCGAGGACGATGCCGATGAGCAGCAGTCCGCCGGCCGTCTTCGGCCCGCCGGGGCTGATGCCCAGGAGGTCCAGGGGCGTGGCCGAGCCCGCGCCGAAGGGCAGGCCCGCCTCGCGCATCAAAGAGGCGGGGTCGGTCAGCAGCGACAGCGACCACGGGGCGAGCACCAGCAGGGGCGTGCCGACCGCCGCCACAAAGCGGAGGCCGTACGCCGCGATGTCGTCGCGCCGCAGCACCAGTACGCCGATGCCCAGGAGCACCGCGAGGGGCCACACGATCGGGGTGAACGCCGTCGCGAAGCTGAGCAGGAGCGCGTACGCCCACACCGAGCGCCAGCTGGAGCGGGCACCCGCCGCACTGCGGGCACCGCTCGCGGAGACGGCGCAGCGCGCGATCAGCGGCAGCAGTACGGCGAGGACGGCGGTACCGATCCGGCCGCCTGCCAGGGCGCCGGTGACGGCGGGCAGGAAGGCGTACGCGACGGCCGCCCAGGCGCGCAGCAGCCGGGACTCCACGAGCGGCCTGGAGACGAAGTACGCGGCCAGTCCGGCCAGGGGCACGGAGCAGATCAGCAGCACCGTCAGGGCGGTGTGGGTGGAGCCGAGGAGCAGGGTCGCGAGGGCGGCGAGGAGTGCCAGGTAGGGCGGGGCGGACTGGGTGCCGCCGGTGCCGATGGGATGCCAGGCGTCGGCGTACCGCGCCATCAGTTCGCCCGCGCCGTCGGGGGACGGCAGCAGTGCGCCGCCCGCGAGGGAGCCGCTGCCGAGGAGTTCGCGGCAGGCGATGAGGGAGACGAGCAGCAGCAGGAGGAAGAGGACAGGTCCCGGCTTGCGGGCGACCTTCTTCACCCGGGCGAACTGCTCGACCTCCAGGAAGTCGGCGTCGTCGCCGCCGGGGCCGCTCTCGACGACGCCGTGCCGCGACCCTCCGGAGTCCGGTTCGGTGCCGCTGCCGAAGCTTCCTGCGACCTGCTCGACGGTGGCCCGCAGGGTGGCGCCGGGCGGCGGGAACAGGGGCCGCAGTTCGGCCGCGTCGACGAGGCCCTTGCCGCGCGCCTTGCGGGCGGCGAGGACGCGTCCGGGACGCAGCAGCACACCGAGCAGTCCTGTGACTTCGTCGACGGCCTGTCCCGGCACCTTGCCGACGAGGTAGGCGAGCGTCCTCAAGAGGGTGCCGACGACGAGCCGCAGCAGGACGTACGGAAGGGCCGCGCCGCGGGCGTTGGCGAGCATCGTGTAGACGGCGCCCGCCTTGTCGACGCGGTGCGGGTTGGCGACGGAGCGCCCCGCGCAGTCGACGGTGCGGCGTTCGCGCGCGGCCGCCTCGGCGTGCCGTACGACGGCGTCGGGGGCGACCAGGACGCGGTGCCCCGCGGCGTGCGCGCGCCAGCACAGGTCGACGTCGTCGCGCATCAGGGGCAGCCGGCGGTCGAACCCGCCCAGCTGCTCCCACACGTCACGGCGGATCAGCATTCCGGCGCTGGAGACCGACAGCACGGAGCGCACCTGGTCGTGCTGGCCCTGGTCCTGCTCGCGGCGGTCCAGGCCGGTCCAGCGGCGTCCGCTGTTGGCGATGGAGACGCCGACTTCGAGGAGCTGCTTCTTGTCGTACCAGCCGCGCAGCTTGGGGCCGACGACCGCGGCGTAGGCGTCGGAGTCCGCGACGCGCAGCATTTCGGCGAGGGCGTCGGGGGCGGGTGCGCTGTCGTCGTGCAGCAGCCACAGCCACTGGACGGGTTCACCGTGCGGCAGGTCCGGCATGTCGTAGGCGTCGTCGCGCCACTGTCTGCCGACGGGGTCCCAGCCGCTGGGCTTCTTCAGGTACGGCAGTTCCTCGGGGGTGAGGACGGCCGCCACTCTGACGGCTTCTTCGACGGCGGTGCCGAAGCCGGTGCGACGGGCGAGGTGCAGGACGCGTTCGTCGCCCAGGGCCTCGGTGACGAGCCGGGCGGAGTCGTCGGCGCTGCCGGTGTCGGCGGCGACGGCGTTCTGCACAGGGCGTTCCTGGCCGAGCAGCCCCTGCAGTACGTCGGGCAGCCAGCGCGCACCGTCGTGGGAGACGAGTACGGCGGTGACGACGTGGCGGGGGAACTCGGGCGGGGTGGCGGCGGCCGCGTACGGGGCCGTTGGTTGACTGACGGACATCGACGTACGGGCCCTCCGGCCGGGGTCCGGGGGTCGCCCCCCGGAAGGCTGGTGTAGCTGACTGCGGCGCACGCGCGTGCCCGTGGGGGCGCCTGGTGCGATCGCTGGACAGCGGCCCACACTAACGGCTGCGCATACAGACGGTCCGCCGCCTGCGGGGAAGGGGCAGGCGGCGGACCGTGCGTTGTGTACAGCCTTGTGCTGTTTTGCTGCGCTGTTCTGCGGTGCTGTCTCGTCGGGGGTGCCGTACTGCTCAGACAGCGGCCTTCTTCAGTCTCCGGCGTTCACGTTCCGACAGACCGCCCCAGATTCCGAAGCGTTCGTCATTCGACAGGGCGTATTCGAGGCATTCGGAGCGGACTTCGCAGGCGAGGCAGACCTTCTTTGCCTCGCGGGTGGAACCACCCTTCTCGGGAAAGAAGGACTCGGGATCGGTCTGGGCGCACAATGCGCGCTCCTGCCAGCCGAGTTCCTCGTCCGCGTCCTCGACCAGCAGTTGCTGGAACAGCTCGGTCATGTGCGCCCCTCGTCTGTCTTTTGCTTCCCCGTGATGTTGCCGTTACCGAAACCGGCCGAACGACACGAGTGAAATTACAAGTGTGTAGCTCCGTGGCAGTCAAGCCGAGATCTGCTATTGGGCCCGTTATTCACTCTGCGGAACCAAGGCTATGCAGAAAGTGTTCAAATCGCCAAAAACCGTGACACATGCATCTGCCTTGTTTGCGGGTACCCCCGACGCAAAGGAAGACGCGAAAGATCTGGATCTTGTTGCGGTCCGCTCCGCGAAGCGACTCGGATCACATTTGGATCACGAGGGGCGACGGCGTACGCCGGGAGTGCACACAGCCGCGAGGGCTGCGACAGCAGGCGTGCGAGCAGTTGGAGCGCGATCTCTCCACGTCAGCGCCTGCACAAACCTTTCTCCCGCCACCGCAACCGGAAGAGGTGAAACATTAGCCCCAAATCGGTCATCGAGTTGACAGACGGTGACGTTGGCGGTCACCTTTGTTTCTATGCCAGCGATCGCAGTGCTCCCCCGGACCCACACTCGTGTGGTCCGCAGCGCTGCCCCGGTCCGCTGTCACTGTTGCTGTCACAGCTGTTGAAGCCACCCGCGCTCCAGCTCTGAAATCCCGCCGCACACCGCACCCCGTGTGCGCCGCGCCCCGCACCTCATTCCTGGTGCATGACGCTCTGCGACCTCGCTGACACCGCTCCGCGACACCGCCTTGCGACCCCCGTTCTGCGACACCCCAGCACTCTCTGCCGAGGAACCCCCGCACCCATGAACAGCGACAGCGACCTCCAGATCGCCGGCGACATCCTTGAGGTCCTGCACCTCCTGGCCCCCGCCCGCGAGCACCCCTCCACCGTGGCCGAGTTCGCCGGTCTCGCCCGTTCGATCGCGGCCGACCGCGCACAGTGGGCCCCGCTCGTCGAGTACGACGCCACCACCCGCTGGTACCACCGCCTGCGCACCGGGCCCGGTTACGAGGTCTGGCTCCTCAGCTGGGTCCCCGGCCAGGCCAGCGGGGCGCACGACCACGGAACGTCCTCCGGCGTCCTGACCGTCCTCCAGGGCGAGCTCACGGAGCGTAACGACCGGGGCGTACGCACGCTCGGTACGGGAGCGCAGTACGTGTCCGCGCCCGGCCACGTCCACGAGGTCGTCAACGACGCCCTGGAGCCGGCCGTCAGCCTGCACATCTATTTCCCGGGGCTGACGGAGATGCCGATGTACGAAGCCGCTGTACCGACTTCTGCCGCTGTGCCGACACCCGCCGTGCAGGCTTCCGTGACCACCCGACGGGATGTCAGTACTGCCTGAGACACTGCTCTGCATGCGCATTGTGGTTCTTGCAGGCGGTATCGGCGGTGCTCGTTTTCTTCGTGGCCTCAAAGAGGCGGCGCCGGACGCGGACATCACTGTCATCGGGAATACCGGTGACGACATTCATCTGTTCGGGCTGAAGGTCTGCCCCGACCTCGACACGGTGATGTACACCCTCGGCGGTGGCATCAACGAGGAACAGGGCTGGGGGCGTGCGGAGGAGACCTTCCACGTCAAGGCCGAACTCGCGGCGTACGGGGTCGGACCGGAATGGTTCGGGCTCGGCGACCGCGACTTCGCGACGCACATCGTACGGACGCAGATGCTCGGGGCCGGATATCCGCTGAGCGCGGTCACCGAGGCCTTGTGCGAGCGGTGGCAGCCGGGCGTGCGGCTGATCCCGATGTCCGACGACCGGGTCGAGACGCATGTGGCGGTCGACGTGGACGGCGAGCGCAAGGCCGTGCACTTCCAGGAGTACTGGGTGAAGCTGCGCGCCTCGGTGGAGGCGCACGCGATCGTGCCGGTCGGCGCCGACCGGGCGAAGCCGGCGCCGGGGGTACTGGAGGCGATCGCGGAGGCCGACGTCATCGTCTTCCCGCCGTCGAACCCGGTGGTGAGCGTCGGCACGATCCTCGCTGTGCCCGGGATCCGCGAGGCGATCGCGGAGGCGGGGGTTCCGGTGGTCGGCCTCTCCCCGATCGTCGGGGACGCACCTGTGCGCGGCATGGCCGACAAGGTGCTGGCCGCGGTGGGTGTCGAGTCGACCGCGGCAGCGGTGGCGCAGCACTACGGTTCCGGGCTGCTCGACGGGTGGCTCGTCGACACCGTCGACGCGGGCGCGGTGCAGGCGGTCGAGGCCGCGGGCATCCGCTGCCGTGCCGTACCGCTGATGATGACGGACCTGGAGGCGACCGCCGCGATGGCGCGGGCCGCGCTGGAGCTGGCCGCGGAGGTACGGGCGTGAGTGACGTGCGTACGGAAACGGTCGCGGCGGCGGATGCGGCTGCGGTCCCGGCGGCTGCGGCGGACACTGCGGCCGCGGAGGTGCCTTCGTACCGGGTGTGGGCACTCCCCGGGCTGCCCGAGGTCCGGGAGGGCGACGATCTCGCCAAGCTGATCGTGGGCGCGGAGCCGGGGCTCCTCGACGGTGACGTCCTGCTCGTGACGTCGAAGATCGTCAGCAAGGCGGAGGGGCGGATCATCGCCGCCGACTCGCGCGAGGACGCGATCGACGCCGAGACGGTACGGGTCGTGGCGCGGCGCGGCGCACTGCGGATCGTGGAGAACCGGCAGGGTCTGGTGATGGCTGCCGCCGGCGTGGATGCCTCCAACACCCCTGCGGGGACCGTGCTGTTGCTGCCGGAGGACCCCGACGCTTCCGCGCGGGCGATCCGGGACGGGGTGCGGGACGCGCTGGGGGTGGAGGTGGGGGTCGTCGTCACCGACACCTTCGGGCGGCCCTGGCGCAGTGGGCTCACCGATGTGGCGATCGGGGCCGCCGGGGTGCGGGTGCTCGACGACCTGCGCGGTGGCGTCGACGCGTACGGCAATCCGCTGAGCGCGACGATCGTGGCGACCGCCGACGAACTGGCGGCTGCCGGTGACCTGGTGAAGGGGAAGGCGGACGGGCTGCCGGTGGCGGTCGTGCGCGGGCTTCCCCATGTGGTGGACGCGGCGGCGGACGGCGAGGGCGCGCGGGCGCTGGTGCGCAGCGCCGCGGACGACATGTTCCGGCTGGGGACCTCCGAGGCCGTACGGGAGGCGATGACGCAGCGGCGTACGGTACGGGCCTTCACGGACGAGCCCGTCGACGGGGGCGCGGTGCGGCGGGCGGTTGCGGCGGCGGTGACGGCACCGGCTCCGCATCACACGACGCCTTGGCGTTTCGTGCTGCTGGAGAGCGAGGAGTCGCGGGTGCGGCTGCTCGACGCGATGCGGGACGCGTGGGTCGCGGACCTGCGGGCGGACGGGAAGTCCGAGGAGTCGATCGAGAAGCGGGTGCGGCGGGGGGAGGTGCTGCGGCGGGCGCCGTATCTGGTGGTGCCGTGTCTGGTGATGGACGGGTCCCATGCGTACGGGGACGCTCGGCGGGATGCGGCGGAGCGGGAGATGTTCGTGGTGGCCATGGGGGCCGGGGTGCAGAACTTCCTGGTGGCGCTGGCCGGGGAGCGGCTGGGGTCGGCCTGGGTGTCTTCGACGATGTTCTGCAGAGCTGTGGTGCGGGAGGTGCTGGGGATTCCGGAGGGGTGGGATCCGATGGGAACGGTCGCGGTGGGGCATGCGGAGGTTCCGGCGGGGGCTCGGGTGGGGAGGGATTCGGGGGCGTTTATTGCGGTGCGGTAGCGCTGGGCGCTTGGCGCTGGGCGGGTGGGGGCGCTAGGCGGGTGGGGGCGTTGGGCGGGTGGGGGCGTTGGGCGGGTGGGGGCGTTGGGCGGGGGAGGTTGGGTGGGGCGGGGGTGTGCGGTCGTGCAGGGGGCGTGCTCCGCGTGGGGGCCGCCCCCTTGCCCACCCGTTCCGCCCCCCGGGGGGCGGCCCCGCTGCCCAAGAGGGCTAGGGCTAGAGGGCAGGGGTGGGGCGTGGGTTTTGTGGGGTGGGGGTCGTAAGGTCGGTGGGGTGGCAGGGAGATTTTGGCGGCAGGTTTTGGGGCCGCTTCGGCGTGGGGGTGCGGATCCGACTTTTCGGGTGACCGCTGACGGTGCCGTGTGGCGGGTGAGCCGGACGCCCGAGGGGCCCGTGACCTTGCGGGTGGCCGCGGACTCCGCCCGGGCGTGGGGGCCGGGAGCGGACTGGATGATGGGCCAACTGCCCGGATTGATGGGGGAGTTGGACGAGCCGGACGGGTTCGTCGCACACCATCGAGTGGTGGCGCAGGCGCAGCACCGCAATCCGGGACTGCGGCTGGGCCGGACCGGGCTGGTGCTGGAGTCGTTGATTCCGTCGGTGCTGGAGCAGAAGGTCACGACGTCCGAGGCGTACGGGTCGTGGCGGCATCTGGTGCGGAAGTTCGGGGAGCCCGCGCCCGTTCCGGACGTACCGGGAGCGCCGCGGGATCTGTATGTGATGCCGGATGCCAGGGCCTGGGCGCTGGTCCCCTCCTGGGAGTGGCACCTGGCGAACGTCGACGCCAAGCGCGCCGACACCGTCGTGCGGGCGGCACGGGTCGCCGCGCGGCTGGAGGAGGCGGCGGGGATGACGTACGAGCGGGCGAAGGCCCGGCTGGAGGCGGTTCCCGGGATCGGCCCGTGGACTTCCGCCGAGACCCTTCAGCGCAGCAATGGCGCACCGGACGCCCTGACGGTGGGGGATCTGCACCTGCCGGGGATCGTGGGGTACGCCCTGACGGGGAAGAGGGGTGCCACCGACGCCGACATGCTGGAGCTGCTGGCCCCCTACGAGGGCCAGCGCCACCGCGCGGCCCGGCTGATCCTGCTCACCGGGCTGGTCCCGCCCCGGCGCGGCCCGCGCCAGACCCCGGGGCGGATCTCCCACCTGTAGCCACCTGTACGGGCCGTGTCCTACCTGTACGGGCCGTGTCCCACCTGCAGGGGGCAGGGCACGCGACCGCGGCAGGAGCCGCCGGACAGGTCCTGGGGGCGAGAGCGGGAGCTACTGGTCCGAGGAGAAGCGGACCGAGGCTGCCGGAAGGACCGCGTCGCACCAGATGCGGATGCCGTCGCGCAGTTCGTTGTCGGCGCCGACGTGTGCGCCGTCGCCGATGACCGCGCCGGTCAGGTGCGTACGGGCGCCGATGCGGGCGCCCGCGCCGACCAGGGAGTCCGTGATCACCGCGCCCGGTTCGACGATCGCGCCCGCGAGGATCGCGCTGCCCTCGACGCGGGCGCCCTCGCCGATCACGGCGTCGGCGCCGACGACCGTACCGCCGGTGAGCTTGGCGTCGGGGGCGACCACCGCGCCCGGCATGATCAGGCGGTCGCCGCAGCGTCCCGGCACCGCGGGGGACGGTGCGCGGCCCTGGACGAGGTCGGCGGAGCCCCGTACGAAGGCCTGTGGGGTGCCCAGGTCGAGCCAGTAGGTGGAGTCGACCATTCCGTGCAGGTGCGCGCCCGAGGAGAGCAGGTCGGGGAAGGTCTCGCGCTCGACCGATACGGGGCGGCCCGCCGGGATGGTGTCGATGACCGAGCGTCGGAAGACGTACGCGCCCGCGTTGATCTGGTCGGTGACGATTTCCTCGGGGGTCTGCGGCTTTTCGAGGAAGGCCGTCACGCGGCCGGTCCCGTCCGTCGGTACGAGACCGAAGGCGCGCGGGTCCTCGACGCGGGTGAGGTGCAGCGAGACGTCGGCGCCCGAGGTCCGGTGGGTGGAGACCAGGGCCTCGATGTCCAGGCCGGTGAGGATGTCGCCGTTGAAGATGAGGACGGGCTCGTCGGGGGCGGAGTGCAGCCGCGAGGCGACGTTGCGGATGGCGCCTCCGGTGCCCAGCGGCTCGTCCTCGGTGACGTACTCCAGGTGCAGGCCGAGGGCGGAGCCGTCGCCGAAGTGGGGTTCGAAGACCTCGGCGAGGTAGGAGGTGGCGAGGACGATGTGTTCGACTCCGGCTGCCCGCGCGCGGGCCAGCTGGTGGGTCAGGAAGGGCACGCCGGCCGCGGGAACCATGGGCTTGGGGGTGTTCACCGTGAGCGGGCGCAGCCGGGTTCCCTTGCCCCCGACCAGGAGGATCGCTTCAGTCACCTTGTCGTCTCTGCTTCCTGCTGGGGGCCGGTCGGTATGGTCGGCCAGTGTATGCAGACTGTTCGATACGTCCCGGTCAGCGCCCCGTACAACGGTGCGAATCGTGTCAGCCCGCAGCCCGTGGTGTGCACCGTTTCCGTCGGCAACCCGCACACAAACGGTACGGACCCCCTTCGGTCAGCGGCCCTGGAGCCTCCCCGCTGCCCACCTCGCGGTACCGAGCTTCCCGTAGAGACGTCCTCCGGGGCACTCGGTGGCGAATCCGTCGCGGTGGCCCGAGACGACGTTGAGCCGGACGTTGGCGCCCTTCCTGTAGAGGTTGCTGCCCCCCGACGTGAGATGGGTGGCGGCCTTCGGGTTGGCTCCGTGCAGTCCGAGCTTCCAGGCGGTGAGTTTCGCGACGGCGTTCACGGCCGCGGCGGGCGGGTTGGCGTGGCTGTAGGTCCCGAGGACGGCGATGCCCATGCTGTTGGTGTTGAAACCGAGAGTGTGCGCCCCCATGACCGGCTTGGCCACACCCCCCGCACGCCCTTCGTAGACATTGCCGCACTTGTCGACGGCGAAGTTGTAGCCGAAGTCGCGCCAGCCACTGCTCTTGACGTGGTAGCGGTAGATACTGCGCAGGACTGAGCCCGACTGCGAACAGCTGTACCCATTTCCGGTCGCGCTGTGGTGGACGAAGGCGACCTTGATCGTCTTCGTGTAGACGTTGCCCTTCTCCTTCAGCCGCTCGTCCGCGCCCCACCCCTTGCGCAGGACGATCCTCGGCCGCGGCCCGATGTACGGCTTCGCACTGCCCGCTTCCGCTTCCGCTTCGGCCTTCGTCTCGGCCCTGGTGAGCGCCGGGAGCTCCAGTCCCGCGGCGGCCGCGCGCGGGCGCCGCGGATCGGGGCCCGGGTCGACGAGGTCGAGGCGCAGCCCTGCGGGCAGCGGGGCGCTCGCAGTGCCCGCCCGGCGCACCCGTGCCTCGACGCCGTCCGACGCACCGACCCACAGGGGGGCGGTCGAGCCGTGCGCGCGCACCTCCGCCGCGCCGGGGTCGGCGCCGTCGGCGGAGTGGGCGTCCAGCTCCTGCCAGGGGGACCAGACACCGGTGCCGACTGCTCTCGTACGCACCTGAACCTGCCCCTCCAGTACGGCGCGCGGATCCTCCCAGACCACGCCGACCAGCGAGAACGGCTCCACGGCCTGCGGTTCCAGGCTCACTTGGGGGACTTGGCTCACCGCCCGGTCGAGCCCCCGGTCGAACCCCCGGTCGAGCCCCGGGCCGCTCCCCCGGTCACTCCCCCGGGCCTGGCCGCCCGGCGGGGTCAGCGGCAGCGACCGGGTCGTGCCGGGGAGCTCGGCCGACTGCGAACCCGCCAACTGCTGCTGGTCCGTGGATGCGCCGTCGGGCAGAACGAACGGGAGCGCGAGGAGGGCCGCGCACGTGACGCCGATCGAGGAAGCAAGAGTTGCACGCATGCAGCAGATTCTGGACATATGCATATAAATATGTCCATCGGTGAATTGGCGGCCCGATTGACGGTCTGTCTGCCGGACGGGTGGCCCGTCCCGCTGCCGGGATCCGCTCCCGGCAGGCCCCCGACGTACGCTCCTCGGATGAACACCACCGACCGCACCCCTGCCGACCTGCTGCGTTCCGCACTCGCCACGGACCCGGGCCGTCCCCTCGTCACCTTCTACGACGATGCGACCGGCGAGCGCGTCGAACTGTCCGTCGCCACCTTCGCCAATTGGGTGGCCAAGACGGCCAATCTCCTCCAGGGCGACCTCTCCGCGGGGCCCGGCGACCGGCTCGCGCTGCACCTGCCCGCGCACTGGCAGACCGCGGTCTGGCTGCTCGCCTGTGCGTCGGTCGGCGTCGAGGCCGACGTACTGGGTGCGCCGGAGTCGGCGGACGTGGTGGTCAGCGGCCCGGACTCGCTCGATGCGGTACGTACGAGCCGGGGCGAGCGGATCGCGCTCGCGCTGCGTCCGCTGGGCGGCCGGTTCCCGCAGCCGCCGGAGGGCTTCGCCGACTACGCGGTCGAAGTCCCCTCCCAGGGCGACCGTTTCGCCCCGTTGGCCCCCGTGGACCCGGACGAGACCGCTCTGAGCGTCGGCTCCGAGGTGCTGACGGCGGCCGACGTCGTGGACCGCGCCCGTGCGGACGCGGCGGCGCTCGGGCTCGGACCGGGATCGCGGCTGCTGTCGGGGCTCTCGTACGACACGTGGGAGGGACTGTCCTCCGGTCTGTACGCCCCTCTGGCCGCCGGCGCCTCGGTCGTGCTCTGCCGGAACCTCGGGCAGCTGTCGGCCGAGGGCCTTGCCAAGCGGGTCGAGAGCGAGCGCGTCACGCACACCGTGGGACAGTCGGCGCAGGCGTAGTGCGGGTACGTCGGCGGGGCGCGGACCATTCGGTGGACCGGGGCCCGGCTTCGCCGGTGCGGGACCCGGCTCGGTACATGATCGAAGGGACGCACAACCAAGCGCCGGGTTCAGCCGTCTAGTCCTGCGATCGGCGGCCCCGTGCGCCGCCGCCCCCGCACGAGGATGGACGCAGACGTGACCGACACTGCTGGCACGCCCCCCGGACCGGACAAGCCGGCGGCGGACGACGCGGGGGCGGCCGAAGCGGAGACGGCCGGATCAGCGGCGTCCGCCGACCCCTCCGACGACTCCCCCGCCGACCCTTCCGACGACTCCCCCGGGGAATCCCCCGACGACTCCCCCGGAGATTCCCCCGCTCCGCCGCCCCACCGCCGTCACTGGGTGCGCTGGCTGGCGGGCGGCGCCGCCCTCGTCGTGCTCGGCGCGGCCGGTACGGGCTGGTACTTCTACAACAAGCTCGACGGCAACATCACCACCGACACCGGCGCCGCCGCCGAGCTCCGCGCCTGGGAGAAGGAGCGCCCCACCCAGGCCCCGGTGGCGCTCGACGCACTGAACATCCTGCTGATCGGCTCGGACACCCGGGCCGGCGGCAACAGCAAGTACGGCCGCGACGAAGGCACCCAGCGCTCGGACACCACGATCCTGCTGCACCTGGCGGGCGGCCGGACGAGCGCGACGGGCGTCTCGCTGCCCCGTGACCTGATGGTGGACATCCCCAGCTGCACGAAGGCGGACGGCACCCGCACCCGGGAGATGTTCGCGCAGTTCAACTGGGCGTACGAGATGGGCGGTACGGCCTGCACCATCCGTACCGTGGAGAAGCTGACCGGCGTCCGCCTGGACCACCACATGGTGGTCGACTTCCAGGGCTTCAAGGACATGGTCGACGCGGTCGACGGCGTCGACGTCTGCCTGAAGAAGCCGATCGACGACAGGGACGCGCACCTCAAGCTCGCGGCGGGTCCGCAGACGCTCAACGGGGAGCAGGCGCTCGGCTACGTACGCGCGCGCAAGAGCATCGGCGGCGGCAGTGACACCGAACGGATGGACCGCCAGCAGCAGTTCCTCGCCTCGCTCGTCAACAAGATGCAGAGCAACGGCGTCCTTCTGAACCCGACGAAGCTCTATCCGGTGCTGGACGCGGCGACCAAGTCCCTCACCACCGACCCGGGGTTGGCCTCGCTCCGCGACCTGTACGACCTGGCGTCGGGCATGCGGGACGTGCCGTCGGAGAAGGTGCAGTTCCTGACGGTGCCGCGGCGGCCCTACCGGTACGACGGAAACCGGGACGAACTGATCAAGTCCCAGGCGGAGAAGCTCTTCCGGCAACTGCGCGAGGACGCACCGGTGTCGGTCGCGCCCGCCAAGTCCCTGCAGAAGTCGGACGGATCGGGCGACCTCCCGTCCTCCGAGGAGACGACCGCCCCCGGAAACGAGAAATCCGGCGACGGCAAACCGGACGATCCCGGCCCGCAGAGCCCCGCCCCGACGCCGACTTTCGCCGGTACAAACGCCGCCACGGGCTTGTGCGAGTAAAGCGATTCCAAAGGCGGGGACACCCCCCGTTGCGGTTTGGGGGTATTGCCCGGTTGTAAGTGGCGTGGAATTTGTCACTGCCGTCGCTCGGCGCTGATCTGGGCAGATAGTGTGACGCGATCCAGTGCAAGAACCCACGACAACACGGGTCACGCACGCACGACTGGACCGAATGACCGAGCGCCTGGGGGGAGGCGCCTCGCGTGGGACCGACGGAGGACTCAGGCAACCGTGGACGCGCACAGCCGTGACGGGGCGGGCGAGATCGACCCCGCCGACCAGTGGGTTCTCAACCCGCACACCGGCAATTACGAACTGCGACTGGAAGAATCCGCAGGGTCCCCGAGAGGTGCCGGACGGCCTCAGGGCAGCCCGCGCGGCCGCAGCCGTGACAGGCGCGAGCGCGCCCCGGAGTCCGGTGCGCCCCGGCGCGAGGTACCGGCCCAGCGAAGTCGTCGTACGTCACCACCGGACGGCGGTCCCAGAGGTCACGGCAGCGGCGGCACGCAGCAGGCGGGCCGCCGCAAGCGCAAGCAGGCCAAGCCGCGCAAGAAGGCCCTGAAGGTCACCGGCGCCGTCGTCGGCTTCGTTCTCGTGGCGTGCTCGGTCGGCGCCTGGGCGCTCTACGAGCACTTCAACGGCAACCTGAAGTCGGTGGACGTCTCCGGCGGCTCGGGCGGCTTCAAGAAGGACCAGGCCATCAACATCCTGGTGATCGGCACCGACAAGCGGACCGGTGACGGCAACGCCGGCTACGGCGACAAGAACAGCCCCGGGCACGCCGACACCACGATCCTCTTCCACGTCTCCAAGGACCGGACGAACGCGACCGCGGTGTCCATCCCGCGCGACCTGAAGCTGCCGATCCCCGACTGCCCCACCAAGCTGGAGGACGGCTCGGAGAAGGTCGTCCCGGGCAGTCCCAAGGAACGCTTCAACACCAGCCTCGGCCAGTCCGACCGTGACCCCGGCTGCACCATGCGCACCGTCAAGCAGCTCACCGGGCTGACCGTCGACCACTTCATGATGGTCGACTTCAACGCGGTGAAGACGCTGACCAGCGCGGTCGGCGGGGTGGACGTCTGCGTCGCCAAGGACGTGGACGACCCGAAGTCGCACCTCAAGCTGGCCAAGGGCACGCACACCCTGGAGGGCGAGCAGGCGCTGGCCTTCGTACGCACCCGGCACGCCTTCGGCGACGAGTCCGACCTCAGCCGGATCAAGACGCAGCAGCAGTTCCTCGGCTCGATGATCCGCAAGATGAAGTCCAGCGAGACGCTGACCAACCCGGGCAAGCTGTACGACCTGGCCGACGCGGCGACCCAGGCGCTGACCGTCGACTCCGGCATCGGCAGCATCCTCAAGCTGAAGTCGCTGGCCACCGAGGTCGGCAAGGTCGACCCGAAGAACATCACCTTCGCGACCCTGCCGGTGCTCGACAACCCCGAGGAGCCGCCGGGCAAGAAGGCCACCGTGGTCGTCAACCCCGAGAAGGCCGATCCGCTCTTCTCGATGATGCAGTCGGACACTTCGCTCACCGAGGTGAAGAAGAAGGAGAAGGCCGACAAGGCCCAGGCCAACGCCAAGCAGGAAGCCCTGCTCAAGGGTCCCAAGGCCGCGGCCGACGACGTACGGGTCAATGTCTTCAACGGGAGCGGCGAAGGCGGCGCTGCCCAGGAGACGCTGTCCTGGCTCCAGTTGGAGAAGGGCGCCAGGCTGGCGACCAACGGCGGCAACTCTCCGAAGCCCGACATCGCCAAGACCACGCTGGAGTACGGCGCGAACCAGGCCGACCAGGCACGTGCGCTCGCCGCGATGATGGGCCTGCCCTCCTCGGCGCTGAAGCCGACCGGACAGAACGCGGCGGAGCGCGAGGCGATGACGCTCACCCTGGGCAAGGACTTCGACGGCGCGGGCAAGCCGCTCGGCGGACCGACGAAGGCCCCCGAGGGCATCCAGCAGGCCAACGCGAACAAGTCGGTGTGCGCCCAGTGACCTCGGGTCACGGCACACCCCAGCGACACGGCGCACAGACGTAACGGCGCACAGGCGCAACAGCGCGCAGAGGTCACCGCGCACGGACGTACAGCGCACGGACGTACAGGGCACCGACGTACAGCGCACACAGCACGCGACGCACAGCAGAAATCTGAAGAAGAGTGGGGGCCCGGTGGGCAGCAGCAGTGTGCATGGGGAGGGCACCCGGGCTCGCAACCTCGGCTGGGACGAGAGTCTCTACGAGGACGCGGCGCCCGGGTCGGCAGCACAGGACGCACCGGACACACCGGACGCCCCTGCGGCCGGAAGCGGCGACTCCGGAAGCAGCGCCTCCGGAAGTGGCAGCTCCGGAAGCGGACGCCGCAGGGGCGGCTCCCGCCGCCGGCAGCCCGAGGGCGGCAGGGGCGGCAAGGGGGGCAGCAAGGGCAAACGCGTCCTGCGCTGGGGCGCGATATCCCTGGCCGTGCTGATCCTCGGCACGGCCGGCGCCGGATACCTCTACTACGAGTACCTCAACAGCAAGCTCCAGAAGGAGAAGCTGAGCCTGGGCGACAGCCGCCCGGACAAGGCCGCGCCCAACGCGGCGGGCCAGACTCCGCTGAACATCCTGCTCATCGGCTCGGACGCCAGGGACAACCCCGAGAACAAGTCCCTGGGCGGTGCGAAGAACAGCTTCGACTCCCCGCCGCTGGCGGACGTCCAGATGCTGCTGCACATGTCCGCGGACCGCAGCAACATCTCCGTCGTCAGCATGCCGCGCGACACCCTGCTCAAGCTGCCCAAGTGCACCGACCCGAAGACCGGGAAGGTCCACGCGGAGACCGTCAACCGGCGCAAGGCCAACGAGTCCCTGGGCCGTGGCGGCCCCGGCTGCACCGTCTCCACCTGGGAGTCGCTGACCAACATCCACATCGATCACTTCATGATGATCGACTTCGGTGGTGTGGTCTCGATGGCGGACGCCATCGGAGGCGTCCCGGTGTGCGTGCAGCAGAACGTCTATTCCCGCGACCGCAAGGGCAAAGGCTCGGGCCTCAAGCTCCCCAAGGGCACCACCCCGGTCAAGGGCGAGCAGGCACTGCAGTGGCTGCGTACGCGTTACGGGTTCGAGGACGGCACCGACATAGGCCGCACCAAGGCCCAGCACATGTACATGAACTCGATGGTGCGCGAGCTGCGGGCGAACGCCAAACTGACCGACCCGAACAAGCTGCGCAAGCTCGCGGAGGCGGCGATCGAAGCGCTGAAGGTCGACGACACCATCAACTCGGTGGGCGAACTGTTCGACCTGGGTACGCAGCTCAAGAGCGTGCCGACCAACCGCATCACCATGTCCACCATGCCGTGGCGCTACACCCCCACCAAGGACGTGGAACCCATGCCCGGCGACGCCGAGCAGCTGTTCCGGCTCGTACGGGAGGACCTGCCGCTGGACGGCAAGGCCGCCAAGAAGCCCGCGAAGAAGGACCCCGAGCCGGACAAGCCCGCCCAGGCGCCGGGCGAGATCGGGGTGACCGTCCTCAACCGCACCGGCGACAACACCCAGCCGGCCGTGCCGCGCCGGGCCTCCGCGATCGCGGAAGTACTGACGGGCAAGGGCTTCACCCGGGCATCGTCGGCCAAGGACCCGGTGTCCACCGCCGGCGCCACGGTCGTCAACTACCCCAGCGCCGACATGGAGGGCGACGCCCGCGCGGTCGCCAAGGCGCTCGGTCTGCCGTCCGGGGCCGTCAAGAAGTCGACGGACGCGAGCGGCGTCACCGTGATCGTGGGCGCCGACTGGCGCACCGGCTCGACGTACCCCAAGCCCAAGGACGACAAGACGCCGAGCACGGCGAGCATCCTGAACGGCGAGGACGACAAGGCCTGCATGAAGATCCAGCCGGGCTACACCTGGTAGCGGCCCGCAGGGCGCAATGAGCGGCCCCGCACGACGGAAAGGGGGCCCGGGACTTCACGTCCCGGGCCCCCTTCCTCGTACCTACGCAGTCTTCGGGTCCGAAGGCGCCTGCACGCCCGCGCCCTGCACCGACGGACGGCGGCTCGCGATGACCTTCTTGGCGAGGGACTTCGGGGAGGTCAGGAAGCCGTAGCCCCACGACATGTGCATGGTCGCGAGGGCGACGGGGATCTGCGCGCGGGCCTTCAGGGACAGGCCCTTGCCTGCCGGGAGCGAGCCCGCGGTGATGGCGGCGAGGTAGCCGGCCGGGATCACGAAGCCCCACGGGGTGACGGCCGCGCCCACGACCACGCCCGCGGCGATCGCGCACACGGCGGTCGGCGGCGCGAGGTAGCGCAGGTTGATCGAGCCGGAGTGGTAGCGGGCCACGACGTGGCGCCAGCGGCCGTAGTCCTTGTACTGCTTGGCGAGCGCCTTGACGGACGGGCGCGGCCGGTACTGGACCTTCAGCTCGGGCGAGAACCAGATCAGGCCGCCGGCCTCGCGGATGCGGAAGTTCAGCTCCCAGTCCTGGGCGCGGATGAACTCCTCGTTGTAGCCGCCCTGCTGTTCCAGGGCCTCGCGGCGGAAGACGCCCAGGTAGACGGTCTCGGCCTGCTGGGCCTCGCCGCCGGTGTGGAAGGCGGCGTTGCCGACGCCGATCTTCGAGGTCATCGCGGCGGCGACCGCGTCCTCCCAGGCGTTCTCGCCCTCGGCGTGCATGATGCCGCCGACGTTCTGCGCGCCGGTCTCCTCCAGGAGGCGGACGGCGGTGGCGATGTAGTTCGCGGAGAGCATGCCGTGGCCATCGACGCGGACGACGATCGGGTGGCGGGAGGCCTTGATCGCGGCGTTCAGGGCTGCGGGGGTACGTCCCGTGGGGTTCGGCACGGTGTGGATGCGGGAGTCTTCGCGCACCAGCTCGGCGGCGATCTCGTCGGTGCGGTCCGTGGAGGGGCCGAGCGCGATCACCACCTCCATCTCGCCGTCGTACTCCTGCTCCAGGATGTGGCGGACCGAGTTGCGCAGGTGCCGCTCCTCATTGAGGACCGGCATGATCACGGAGACCGCTTGGGCGGTGGAGGCGTAGGCGTTCACATCGGCTCACGTTACCGCGAACGGGGGACAGCCTCGCGCGGCGGCCGTGCCCCTGCCCCGGGCCGCAGATCGTATCGGCATACGGTGCACGCGATCCCCGTCCTGTGCCCCAGCGGAGGTGTCCCCCGTGCCCGTGCCGCCCCGTTCTCCCGCTCCGCACCCGCGCGACCGACGGCGGCGCAAGCCGCTGCCGAAGGAGCGGCGCCGGAAGCAGGACGAGCGGCCGCACTGGGGGATGCGGGCGGCGACCACCGTGTCCGTACTGGTCCTGGCGGCGGGCGGCATCGGGCACGCGATGGTGACCAGCATGAACACCCAGATCGCCCGGGTCGACCCGTTCAAGGACATGAAGAACCGGCCCGAGGCCGAGTCGGGGCGCGGGATGAACGTCCTGCTCGTCGGCACCGACGGCCGCGACAAGATCACCCGTGCGGAGAAGGACAAGTACCGCCTGGGCGGTGCCCCCTGCCACTGCACGGACACGGTCATGCTGGTGCACGTCTCGGAGGACCGGAACCGCGCCAGCGTCGTCAGCCTCCCCCGCGACAGCTATGCGGAGCTGCCCGAGCACACGGACGAGACGACCGGTGACCACCACAAGCCGCACCCGGTCAAGCTCAACGCGGCGTACGCGGAGGGCGGCCCCGCCCTGACCACCCGCACCGTCGAGCACATGACGGGCGTCAAGATCGACCACTATCTGGAGGTCGACTTCACCAGCTTCATGAAGACGGTCGACGTGCTCGGCGGGGTCGACATCTGCACCACCACTCCTTTGAAAGACAGCTACACCGGCCTGGACCTGGCCCCCGGAACGCACCGGCTCGGCGGCGGCGAGGCCCTCCAGTACGTACGTTCCCGGCACATCGACGGGGCGTCCGACCTGGGCCGGATGCAGCGCCAGCAGCGCTTCCTGGCGGCTTTCATCGCTCGGGCGACGGGCAGCGGGGCGCTGCTGAACCCGGTGAAGTTCCGCGAGGTGGCCGGCACGCTGCTCGGCTCGGTGCGCGCCGACAGCGGCTTCGGTACGACGGAGATGCTGGCCCTGGGGCAGGCGATGCGGGGCTTCACCCCTGCGTCGTCGGAGTTCACGTCGGTGCCGATCGGCAAGATGAGCTTCCAGGTCAAGGGCATCGGCTCGACCCTGAAGTGGGACGCGGCCAAGTCGAAGAAGCTGTTCCAGACGCTGCGCGAGGACCGGCCGCTGGCCGTGCAGCGGCCCAAGAGGGCGCGGGGGAAGCCCGTGGAGGTCTCCCCCGAGCAGATCAAGGTCCAGGTCGACAACGGGACGCGCGGGGCGGGCCTGGGCAAGCGCGTCGACGCGGCGCTGCGCGCCACCGGGTTCCGTACGACCGGCATCCCGGGCAACGGCGTACGCCGCGACCTGACCCGCACCCTCGTGACGTACGACCCGCGCTGGGACCGCTCCGCGCAGTCCCTGGCGGCGGCACTGCCTGGCTGCGAGCTGAAGGCGGTCAAGGGGCAGGGCAGGACGATGCGGGTGACGGCGGGGGCGGACTACCGGGCGGTGACGCGAGTGGAGGCACAGGACGCGTACCAGGGGGAATTCGGGGTGGCGACCGGCGACCAGGTGGTGTGCCCCTGAGGCACATGGTGGACGTGCGGGCCGGTGGGGGCCGGTGGGGGCCGGTCGCGCAGTTCCCCGCGCCCCTAGGACCTAGGACCTGTCCGCCGGACAGGCCCTAGTCGTTGAGCCCCTCGGCCGCCCGCCGGTCCCGCAGCTCCTTGATGGCCCGCCGCCGCGCCAGCCGGTGTGTGCGGCGGATCTGCGCCTCCTGATACCGCCTGCGGTCCCGCTCCGTCTCCGGAATCACCGGCGGTACGGGCCGCGTCTTGCCGTCCGCGTCGACGGCGGCGAAGACAAGGTACGCGGAGCCGACCTGCTGGGCGGGGGTCGATTCGTTCCACCGCTCGGCCAGGACCCGTACGCCGATCTCCATGGAGGAGCGGCCGGTCCAGTTGCACTGCGCCTTCACGTGGACGAGGTCGCCGACCTGCACCGGCTCCAGGAAGACCATCTCGTCCATCGACGCGGTGACAGCAGGCCCGCCGGAGTGCCGCCCGGCGACCGCACCCGCCGCGTCGTCCACCAGCTTCATGATCACGCCGCCGTGCACGGTGCCGAGGAGATTCGTTTCCGCGGCCGTCATGATGTGGCTGAGCGTGGTGCGGGAAGCGGAGGTGGGCTTGCCCGGAATGTGATCTTCCGGGGCCGGGGCCTGATCTGTCATGCCCTCTACTTTATGCGCCTGACGCATTGCATCAGCTTGGCAACAGCACTGCCCCGATTCCCCACCTCCCCTGTGAGGCCGCCGCGCCCAGCCTGCACACTGAAGCTATGAGCGACTGGCCCAGTGCACGAAACGACGACCGCGACGACCGGTACGGCCGCGGCAGCGCAGGAGCGCAGCCCGAGGGCCCCCGGGTGATGCGGCATGTGCAGCGCGGCCAGGCCCCGCGCTCCGGGGACCGCCGCCCCGCCGCCCCCTCCGCACCGCCGCGCGGCGTCCCGCCGCAGCAGGCACCGGGGCACGACGGGTACGGCTCGTACGACGGAAACCAGGTCCCCGGCCAGGGCGGCCGGGGCGACGGCTACAACACCGGCCAGGTCTACGGCGGCGGCAACCGCTCCGGCGGCGGGCCCGGCGGACCGGGAGGTCCGGGAGGCCGCGGCCCGCGCCCCGCCCCCAACTGGGGCCGCCGCATCAAGATCGGTGCGATCACCCTCGTCTCGGTCCTCGCCGTCACCTCCATCGGCACCTACTTCTGGGCCGACTCCAAGATGCGCCGCGAGGTCGACCTCTCCAAGGTCATCGACCGCCCCGAGGAGGGCGACTGCACGACGTACCTGGTGGTGGGCTCCGACAGCCGCGAGGGCATGACCGCCGAGCAGAAGAAGAAGCTGCACACCGGCTCCGCCGAGGGCAAGCGCACCGACTCGATGATGATCCTCGCCTCGTGCAGCAGCGGGAACACCATGGTGTCGCTGCCGCGCGACTCGGACGTGGAGATCCCGTCCTTCGTCGGCTCGCAGTCCGGCAAGCGGTTCGAGAACCAGCACCGCCGCGTGAAGCTGAACGCCGCGTACGCCGAGGACGGCCCCGAGCTGCTCGTCCGTACCGTCGAGCACAACACAGGACTGCGCATCGACCACTATGCCGAGATCGGCTTCGCCGGCTTCGCGAACATCGTGGACGCGCTCGGCGGCGTCGAGCTGGACATCCCGACGGCGTTCAAGGACAAGAAGTCGGGCGCCGACTTCCAGGCCGGCAAGCAGACCCTCGACGGACAGCAGGCGCTGGCCTTCGTCCGCACCCGGTACGCCTTCAAGGATTCCGACTTCGCGCGCACCAAGAACCAGCAGAAGTTCCTGTCCGCGCTGGCGAGCCAGGCGGCGACGCCCGGCACGATCCTCAACCCGTTCTCCCTGTACCCGACGCTCGGGGCGGGCCTGGACACGCTGGTCGTGGACAAGGACATGGGGCTGTTCGACCTGGCCGAGATGTTCTTCGCGATGAAGGGGATCAGCGGCGGCGACGGCAAGTCCATGAACATGCCGAAGTCGGGCTTCCGGAACGGCAACGTGGTCTGGGACAAGACCAAGGTGCAGCAGCTGGTGAAGCAGATCAAGAACGACGAGAAGGTCACGGTCACCTCGGACTGAGCCGAGTCCGTACGGACGGGGAGGGGCGGCCCGCACGGCCGCCCCTCCCCGTCGGCGCACCCGGGCCCGCTCCGGGGCCCGCCCTCGCGGCCCGTCCCCCCAGGGCCCGTCCCCGGGGCCCGCCCTCGCGGCCCGCCCCCGGGCCCTTCCTCGCGGTCCGCCCCCGGGCCCTTCCTCGCGGTCCGTCCCCCAGGGCCCGTCCCCGCGACCCGTCCCCGCGGTCCGTCCCCCCGGGGCCCGTCGCTCGAACGCCACACCTGCCGCGAACCCCCGCCGCTCCCGTGCCACGGTGGCCGTACCGCCGCCGCCGCAGACCCCGGAGCACCGCCATGGCACTGCTACAGGACGACCCGCACACCGCCTCCGCGGCGGGCCGGCTCAGCACGGAGCCACCCGCACACGACGACGTGCCCAGGGCACCCGCCGCCGACGAGCCCCGGGCACCCGCCGCAGACACCCCTGCGGGGTCCACCACGGGCACTCCTTCGGCCTCCGCCGCGGACGCCCCTTCCGCCGCAGTCGAGTCCCCCTCGGCATCCGCCGCGGACGCCCCTTCCGCCGCAGCCGCCGCAGCCGCCGCGGACGACGACCCCTCGGCAGACGGCAGTCTCCCCCTGGCCCGCGCCCTGCTCGCCGCCCATCCCGTCGCCGACGGCTACAACGGGCTGGCCGGAGCACTGAGTGCCGCCCCCTGGTCGGACATAGGTCTCGGCGAGAGCACCCTGGAAACCGACCTTCCGCGGCTGCGCTCCGGCGGTGTCGGCGCACAGTTCTGGTCGCTGCACGCCCGGGGCAGGTGCGCGGTCACCGCCACGCTGGAGCGGATCGACCAGGTCCGCGCGATGATCGGCGGCTATCCGGAGGCCCTGCGTCTCGCGCTCGGCTCCGGCGAGGTGGGCGACGCCCGCGCCTGCGGCCGGATCGCCTCGCTGCTCGGTCCCGCCGACGCCCCCGCGATCGGCGACTCCCTCGGCACACTGCGCGCCCTGCACGCGCTGGGCGTCCGCAGCCTCACCCTCGCCGGGACGGACTGGGCGTCGCCCACCGGCCTGACCCGCTTCGGCCAGGAAGTCGTACGCGAGATGAACCGCATCGGCATGCTCGCCGACCTCAGCGGTGCGTCCGCCGGGACGATGCGCGCCGTCCTGACCACCTCCCGGGCCCCGGTGCTCCTCAGCCGCTCCGGCGCACACGCCCTCACCTGCCACCCCGGCAACGCCCCCGACGACGTCCTCGCCGCACTGCGCCAGAACGGCGGCCTGTGCATGGTGCCCTTCGCGGCGGACCGTACGGGCCCCGAGATCGGCGACGTCGCCGACCACCTGGACCACGTCCGTTCCCTCGCGGGCCCCGGCTGCGTCGGTCTGTCCGGTACGTACGACACGGGCGCCGCCCACCAGGGCGCGCTGCGGGACGCCGCCGGCTATCCGTACCTGATCGCCGAACTCCTGGACCGCGGCTGGCCCGAGGCCGACCTGGCCGGCCTCACCTGGGGGAACCTCCAGCGGGTGCTGCGCGACCTGGAGTTCACCGCCCGCGCGGCCCAGCAGCGCAGGGAACCGTCGACGGCCCGCATCGAGGACCTGGACGGCAGGGGCTAAGCGCGAGGCGGCAGCGCCCGCGTCCCCCGCCACACCCCCAGGCAGAGGAACACCAGCAGCAGAGCGACCGAGCCCAGCACCACGGCGAGGAAAGCGACCGGTTGCCGTACGAAGAGCACCGCCACGGCTGCGGCCAGGGGCGTCCCCCCGGCGGCGTACAGCCAGGGAGCAGCCGTACGGTGCACGGTCCGCCACGACTCGTCGCTCTCCATGGACCGCCCGGTACGGATCCCGACCAGTCCGTTGCGCCGCAGCCGCCCGGTGCTGCCGGTCCGTCCGGCAACGAGAAGGCCCAGCCCCATCAGAGCGAGCAGGACGGCAAGGACGAGGGACGCGCCGGCGGGGACCGTCTCGGGCATCCCATCCATCTGAAGCACCTCAGGCCTTCGGCCGTCCCATCGCACGGAACGTCCAGCCCGCCTCGCGCCACTTCACCGGGTCCAGCGCATTGCGCCCGTCCAGGATCAGCCGGCGGGCGACGGCGCCGCCCAGCTCCGCCGGGTCCAGCTCGCGGAACTCGCGCCACTCGGTGAGGTGCAGGACGACGTCCGCGCCGCGCACCGCGTCCAGGGCGGAGTCCGCGTACCCGAGGGTGGGGAAGACGCGGCGGGCGTTCGCCATGCCCTTGGGGTCGTACACGGTCACCTGACCGCCCTGGAGGTGGATCTGACCTGCGACGTTCAGAGCGGGCGAGTCCCGTACGTCGTCCGAGTCCGGCTTGAAGGTGGCGCCGAGCACGGCGACCCTCTTGCCCAGGAAGCCGACGTCACCCAGCGCCTCGCGGGCCAGCTCGACCATGTGGCCGCGGCGGCGCATGTTGATGGAGTCGACCTCGCGGAGGAAGGTGAGCGCCTGGTCGGCGCCCAGCTCACCGGCGCGCGCCATGAACGCCCGGATGTCCTTGGGCAGGCATCCGCCGCCGAAGCCGATGCCGGCCCGCAGGAACTTCGGCCCGATCCGCTCGTCGTAGCCGATCGCCTCCGCCAGCTTCGCCACATCGCCGTCGGCGGCCTCGCAGACCTCCGCCATCGCGTTGATGAAGGAGATCTTCGTCGCCAGGAACGAATTCGCGGCGGTCTTCACCAGCTCCGCCGTCGGGAAGTCCGTCACCACGAAGGGCGAGCCCTCCGCGATCGGCGTCGCGTACACCTCGCGCAGCAGCTTCTCGGCGCGCTCGCTCTCCACACCGGCGACGAGCCGGTCCGGGTGCAGGGTGTCCTGGACGGCGAAGCCCTCGCGCAGGAACTCCGGGTTCCACGCCAGCTCGACGCCCTCGGGGGCCTCGTCCGCGAGCAGCTGCTTGAGCCGCGCGGCCGAACCGACCGGCACCGTCGACTTGCCCACCACCAGGGCGTCGCTCTTCAGATGCGGGGCCAGCGAGCCGAAGGCGCTGTTCACATAGCTCATGTCGCACGCGTACTCGCCGTGCTTCTGCGGGGTGTTCGTGCACACGAAGTGCACGTCGCCGAACTCCCCGACCTCTTTCCAGTCCATGGTGAAGCGCAGCCGCCCGGTCGACCCCGGCAGCCCTGCCACATGCTTCTGCAGCAGCTCCTCCAGCCCGGGCTCGTACATCGGCACCCGCCCGGCGCTCAGCATCTCGATCTTCTCCGGCACCACATCGAGCCCGAGCACCTCGAACCCCAGCTCCGCCATGGCCGCTGCGTGCGTGGCGCCGAGGTAGCCGGTGCCGATCACGGTGATCCTGAGGGCCATCTGGTGCTCCTAGTGGTACGGGCGGGACAACGCGCCCGAGCATATCCGGGTGCCCGTAAGGGGAAATTCAGTCTCACCCGCGGCCGCAACCCTGGGCTGTCGGCAAACTCACGTATCCCCGATTGTCCCCAGCCCCTAAAATCAGGGTTACTGAGCAGGTTACTTAACGGTAGTTAGCACCTTTGGGAGTGAGAGACCTTGGCAGGTTCGCCCGATTTCGACCTGTACCGCACGTCCGAAGAGCACGACATGCTCCGCGAAACGGTGCGCGCGCTCGCCGAGGCGAAGATCGCCCCGCACGCGGCCGAGGTCGACGAGAACGCCCGCTTCCCGCAGGAGGCCCTGGACGCGCTCATCGCCTCCGACCTCCAGGCGGTGCACGTCCCCGAGGCGTACGGCGGCGCGGGCGCGGACGCCCTGGCCACGGTCATCGTGATCGAGGAGGTCGCCCGGGTCTGCGCGTCCTCCTCCCTGATCCCCGCCGTCAACAAGCTGGGCTCCCTCCCGGTCATCCTCTCGGGCAGCGAAGACCTGAAGAAGAAGTACCTGGGCCCGCTCGCCAAGGGCGAAGCGATGTTCTCGTACTGCCTCTCCGAGCCCGACGCGGGTTCGGACGCGGCCGGCATGAAGACGCGCGCGGTCCGCGACGGCGACTTCTGGGTGCTCAACGGCGTCAAGCGCTGGATCACCAACGCGGGCGAGTCCGAGTACTACACGGTGATGGCCGTCACCGACCCCGAGAAGCGCTCCAAGGGCATCTCCGCCTTCGTCGTCGAGAAGTCGGACGAGGGCGTCTCCTTCGGCGCCCCGGAGAAGAAGCTCGGCATCAAGGGTTCTCCGACGCGCGAGGTCTACCTCGACAACGTCCGCATCCCCGCCGACCGGATGATCGGCGACGAGGGCACCGGCTTCGCCACGGCGATGAAGACCCTGGACCACACCCGCGTCACCATCGCGGCCCAGGCAGTCGGCATCGCCCAGGGCGCCCTGGACTACGCCAAGGGTTACGTCCAGGAGCGCAAGCAGTTCGGCAAGCCGATCGGCGACTTCCAGGGCGTCCAGTTCATGCTGGCCGACATGGCGATGAAGCTGGAAGCGGCCCGCCAGCTGACGTACTCGGCCGCCGCCCGCTCGGAGCGCGTCTCCGCCGGCGCCGACAAGGAGGACCTGACCTTCTTCGGCGCGGCCGCCAAGTGCTACGCGTCCGACGCCGCCATGGAGATCACCCTGGACGCGATCCAGCTCCTCGGCGGCTACGGCTACACGCGGGACTACCCGGTGGAGCGGATGATGCGGGACGCGAAGATCACGCAGCTGTACGAGGGCACGAACCAGATCCAGCGCATCGTGATGGCGCGGAACCTGCCGAAGTAGGTTCTGGCAAGTCGCAGAGGGGGCGTCCCGTCAGGGGGCGCCCCCTCCTGTTTTCGTGCGCACGTTTGACCATCCCATCAATGGGGTCACCGAGACACGAAACATGGCTGGAATCGTGTTTCGGGTTCTAGATTCCCTTTCGTGGCCGGGGACCGCCCGGCACGTGGTGGCTGCTGTGTGCCGCGCTAGTTTCGACGGATGACGGATGCGCATGAGGACGGCGAACTTCCTGCGGGCTGGCGGGTGGAGGGGGAAAACCTCGTCCATGAAGCCGAGTTGCACGGGTGGAGGCTCACGGTGGTGAGCGTGCTGAGTGCACCGTGGGACGGACCGTCCAGCCTCCGTATCGACCCTCCCGCAGATCTGGGCGCCGCGAGGGACTCGGACGGCATCACGGCGGAGCTGATGCGCTCGATCTCCCTGTCGGAGATCCGCAGAACGACGAAGGAGCTCCGGGCACGGCTCGGTCGCTCGCTCGAAGGCCCCGGAGCGGACACCGTGCTCGACAGGGTCGAGACCGATCACGACTACGCCTTGATGGCCCGTGCGTACGTACGTCTGGTGGAGCAGGGATACCGGAGCCCCGTCACGCGGCTGGCAACCGCGTGGGGGATGAGCCGGAACACCATCAGCGGACGTATCCGCCGGGCCCGTGCCATGGGCTTCCTCGCCGGGCCACCAGGCAAACCCGCAGACCGTCTGACCACAAAGGCCAGACGGTGTCTGGAGGGCGGAGAAGATGAGCAGTCCCGAGAACGGCCCGACCGGAGTTGAGCCCCTCGTTTCGGTCTTTGAGCGGTGGGCCACCACACGAGGAGTCGAGAACAGCAGCGTCAAGCAATACCGGACCATCCTGGCCCGGAGCGTGGAACCCTTCTTCGGCTCGCGTCCCGTCGGGTCGGTGACTCCGGCGGACATCGAGAAGTGGGTGGTCTGGCTTGGCGACACCCGTGCGTACAAGCCGTCCACCGCACGGTTTCGCTTCAACATCGTGACGTCGGTGTTCGCCTGGGCCATGGAGGGTGGGCTCATCGGTGCGAACCCGTGCCGAGGTGTACGGCTGCCCGACAGCCGGGCCCGGGTCTACCGCGACCAGCGCGCCGAGGTCCACGTACCGACTACGGAGGTCGTGCACGCAGTCATTGGCGCAGCGCCCGAGCGCTATCGCGGGATGTTCTGGCTGATGGCAGGCTGCGGGCTCCGTCTCGGTGAGGCCATGGGTATCGCAGGCGACCGTATCGATCCGCAACGCAAGGTGATCACGGTCGACCGGCAAGTGGCCTGTGACGGGGACACGGGGACGGGCAAGTACGGCTGGATGCGACTGCGGCACGTGAAGTGGCGCGAGGAGGGCGACCGGGGCCGGGAGGTACCGCTCCCGGAAGTCGTGGCCCTGGCATTGCGGCGGCAGCTCAGGGACCACGGAACATGGGGCTCAGACGGCCTGTTGTTCGGCAACGTTTCGGGGACCGGGCTGCTGTACCCGTACTACTGGTACGGGAAGATCTGGAAGCCCGCCCTGGTCACGGCCGGTGTCGACTACTTCAAGCCGCACAGTTTCCGGCACTTCTACGCGGCTTCCCTCTTTGCCCAGGGCGTACCCGTGACGGAGGTCTCGGCCTGGCTCGGCCATTCGTCCGTGAGCTTCACAGAGCGGTACTACAGCGATCTGATGCCGGATGCCCCGGATCGGGCGCGGCTTGCGATCGACGGCGTGCTGGGACTCGGGGCAGTGGCCTCGCCGGTCGGGCCCGTTCGGCTTCACGGAGTGGCCTGAACAGCTCCGCCCCTGCCTCGGGCCCGGAGGGATCACCGGGCCCGAGGCGGGGGCGGGTGGGCAGCGGAGTCGGTGCCCGGTGCTGCTCGGGGGGGGCAGCGGGGTGGCTCAGCCGTCCAGCTGCTCCAATGTCGCGTTCGACGGGCCCCTGCGGGGCTGGATTTCGCGGGCTGCCGATTCTGCGTCGCGGAGGACTCGGACCGCGTTCTGCCAGGTCAGTTTGGCCAGGTCGGAGGTGGACCAGTTGCGGTCGATGAGTTCCGCGATGAGGTTCGGGTAGCCGGAGACGTCTTCCAGGCCGGCCGGGGTGAACGCCGTGCCGTCGTAGTCGCCGCCGATGCCGATGTGGTCGACGCCCGCGACCTCGCGCATGTGGTCGAGGTGGTCGGCGACCGTGGCGGCGGTGGCCATGGGGCGGGGGTGGGCGGATTCGAAGGCGCGCTGGACCTTCATGCCCTCGGCCGTGGTGTCCAGGTGGTGCAGGCCGTGGGCGCGCATGTTCTCGTCGGCGCGGGCCGTCCAGGAGACCGCCTCCGGGAGGATGAACTTCGGGACGAAGGTGGCCATGGCCACGCCGCCGTTGGCGGCCAGGGCCGCCAGGACGTCGTCCGGGATGTTGCGCGGGTGGTCGCAGACCGCGCGGGAGGAGGAGTGCGAGAAGAGGACCGGGGCCTCGGAGACTTCGAGGGCCGCGCGCATCGTGGTGGCGGCCACGTGCGAGAGGTCGACGAGCATGCCGATGCGGTTCATTTCCCGTACGACTTCGCGGCCGAAGGCGGAGAGGCCGCCCACGGCGGGAGAGTCGGTGGCCGAGTCCGCCCACGGGGTGTTGTCGTTGTGGGTGAGCGTCATGTAGCGGACGCCCAGCGTGTGCAGCGCGCGCAGGGTGGCGAGGGAGTTGTTGATGGAGTGGCCGCCCTCGGCGCCCATCAGGGAGGCGATACGGCCGTCCCGGCGGGCCGTCTCCATGTCGTCGGCCGTCAGGGCGCGGACCAGGTGGTCCGGGTAGCGGGCGAGCAGCTGGGCGACTATGTCGACCTGTTCGAGGGTGGCGCTGACCGCCGAGTCGCCGGTGAGGTCGGTACGGACGTAGACCGACCAGAACTGTGCGCCTACGCAGCCGGACTTGAGCCGGGCCAGGTCCGTGTGCAGGTGGGCGGACTGGTCGGCGCCGATGTCGAGGCGGTCCAGGTCGTAGCGGACGTGTTCGCGCAGCGCCCAGGGGAGGTCGTTGTGGCCGTCGACGACGGGGAAGTCGGCGAGGAGGGCATGGGCTGCGTCCAGGTTCTTCATGCTCACGGCGTTTTTCATGCTCACAGCATCCATGGTCACTTGCCGAAGCCGAAGGAGTCCGGGGAGCCCATCGCCTTCGTGCGCAGCCGCCTGCCCTTCTCCGTGGCCTGCGCGTTCAGCTCCTGCTGGAACTCCTGCATGCGGGCGAGGAGGGCGGGGTCGTGGGCGGCCAGGATGCGGGCCGCGAGGAGGCCCGCGTTGCGGGCGCCCGCGACCGAGACCGTGGCGACGGGGACGCCGGCCGGCATCTGCACGATGGACAGGAGCGAGTCCATGCCGTCCAGGTACTTCAGGGGGACGGGGACGCCGATGACGGGGAGCGGGGTGACGGAGGCGAGCATGCCCGGGAGGTGCGCCGCACCGCCCGCGCCCGCGACGATCGTCTTCAGGCCGCGGCCTGCCGCTTCCTCGCCGTACGCGATCATCTCGTGCGGCATCCGGTGTGCGGAGAGGACGTCGACCTCGTACGGGATCTCGAACTCGGCGAGTGCGGTGGCGGCGGCTTCCATGACGGACCAGTCGGAGTCCGAGCCCATGACGATGCCGACGAGGGGGGCGTGAGCGGTCATTCGGTGATCGTTCCTCGGAGGTAGCCGGCGGCGTGACGGGCGCGCTCCAGCACGTCGTCGAGGTCGTCGCCGTAGGTGTTGACGTGGCCGATCTTGCGTCCTGGCTTCACGTCCTTGCCGTACATGTGGATCTTGGCCTGCGGGTCGCGGGCCATGACGTGCAGGTACGGCTTGTACATGTCGGGGTAGTCGCCGCCCAGGACGTTGCACATGACCGTCCAGCGCGACCTCGGGCGGGGGTCGCCCAGCGGGAGGTCGAGGACGGCGCGGACGTGGTTGGCGAACTGCGAGGTGATCGCGCCGTCCTGCGTCCAGTGGCCGGAGTTGTGCGGGCGCATCGCGAGCTCGTTGACGAGGATGCCCGGGTTGCCGTCGACGTCCCTCGTCTCGAAGAGCTCGACGGCGAGGTGGCCGACCACGTTCAGCTCGACCGCGATGCGGATGGCGAGCCGCTGGGCCTCGCCCGAGAGCTCGGACGACAGGTCGGGGGCCGGGGCGATCACCGTGTCGCACACGCCGTCGACCTGCTGCGATTCGACGACGGGGTACGCGACGGCCTGCCCGTGCGGGGAGCGCACGATGTTGGCGGCGAGCTCGCGCACGAAGTCGACCTTCTCCTCCGCGAGGACCGGGACCCCGGCGCGGAACGGGTCGTGCGCGTCCTGCTCGGACCGTACGAACCACACGCCCTTGCCGTCGTACCCGCCGCGCACGGTCTTGAGGATGACCGGGTAGCCGTCGCCCTCTTCCGCGAAGGCGGTCACGTCGGCCGGATCGGAGACGATCCGGTGCCGGGGGCAGGGGGCGCCGATCTCCGTCAGCTTCGCGCGCATCACCCCCTTGTCGTGGGCGTGCACCAGCGCGTCGGGCCCCGGGCGGACGGCGATGCCGTCCGCTTCCAGAGCCCTCAGGTGTTCGGTCGGCACGTGTTCGTGATCGAAGGTGATCACGTCGCAGCCGCGCGCGAACGCACGGAGCGTGGCCAGGTCGCGATAGTCGCCAATGACGACCTCGCTCACCACCTGGGCCGCCGAGTCCTGAGGGGTGTCGCTGAGGAGCTTGAACTTGATGCCGAGGGGGATGCCCGCCTCGTGGGTCATTCGGGCGAGTTGACCGCCACCGACCATGCCGACTACCGGGAACGTCACTCTTCCAGGGTATCCGTAGGCACGCACCACTCCGGACGAGTGGTCCTTCGTACGAACACACAAGGGGCCGTCGGTCCTGTGACCGGGCGGAGCCCGTTCCTGCGTCGGGTTCCGGGGGTGATGGTTAGCATGGCTGGGTTGACGACATCAACCGAACGGGGTCGACAGACATCATGAGCGAGCCTGGCGGCGGTAGTGCGTTGCGGACCCGTGTGGAACGGCTCGCGCGCGAAGTCGTCAAGTTCGGGGCCGTCGGCGGCCTGGGGCTGCTGGTCAACATCGCCGCGTCCAACCTGCTGTGGCAGACCACCGACCTCCCGGTGGTACGGGCCGGTCTGATCGCCACCGGGATCGCGATCCTCTTCAATTACGTCGGCTTCCGCTACTTCACCTACCGCGACCGCGACAAGAGCGGCCGGGCCAGGGAGCTGACGCTGTTCCTGCTGTTCAGCGCGGTCGGCGCGGTCATCGAGACGGGGCTGCTGTACACGGCGACGTACGGCTTCGGCTGGAACACCCCGCTGCAGAACAACATCTTCAAGGTCTTCGGGATCGGGGTGGCGACCCTGTTCCGCTTCTGGTCGTACCGGACGTGGGTGTTCCGGACGCTGCCGGCGAAAGCACTGCCGGAGAAGGAGGCGGTCGAGCAGGCCGAGAAGTTCCTGGAGGCCGAAGCCAAGGCCGAAGCCGAGGCCGAGGCCGAGGGAGCAGCGGTGGAGCAGCCCGCGCCCGCCGCGTCCCGCCTCACCTGATCGTCTTCCCTTCGCCCTCCCCGCCTCGCCTGCTGTCCGGCACGACCGTGCTGAGGAAGAGGGCGAAGACGGCGGGCTTCTGCTGGAGGAGTTCCAGGCGGCCGCCGTCCGCCTCCGCGAGGTCGCGGGCGACGGCGAGGCCGATGCCGGTGGAGTTCCGGCCGCTGATGGTCCGCTCGAAGATGCGCGCGCCGAGGTCGACGGGGACTCCCGGGCCCTCGTCGGTGACCTCGATGACGGCCTGGTTGCCGGTGACGCGGGAGCGCAGGGCGACGGTGCCGCCGCCGTGCATGAGGGAGTTCTCGATGAGTGCGGCGAGGACCTGGGCGACCGCGCCCGGGGTGCCGACGGCGCGCAGGCCCGTCTTTCCTGACCGTACGATCGCCCGCCCGGCGCTGCGGTAGGCGGGGCGCCACTCCTCGATCTGCTGCTTGAGTACCTCGTCGAGGTCGAAGGCGACGGCCGAACCGGTGCGCGGGTCGCGGGAGTTGGTGAGCAGCCGCTCCACCACGTCCGTGAGGCGCTCGACCTGGGTGAGGGCGATCGTCGCCTCTTCCTTGACCGTGTCGAGGTCGTCGGTGAGCGTGATCTCCTCCAGCCGCATGGAGAGCGCGGTGAGCGGCGTGCGCAGTTGGTGCGAGGCGTCGGCGGCCAGTCGCCGCTCCGCGGTGAGCATGCGTGCGATGCGTTCGGCGGAGGAGTCGAGGACGTCGGCGACCCGGTCCAGCTCGGGCACGGAGTACCGCTTGTGGCGGGGCCGGGGGTCGCCCGACCCGAGGCGTTCCGCCGTTTCGGCGAGGTCGGTGAGGGGGGAGGCGAGCCGGTTGGCCTGACGTACGGCCAGGAGTACGGCGGCGACGACGGCCAGCAGGGCCACCGCCCCGATGATCAGCAGGGTGCGGCCGACCTCGCGGGTGACGGTGGAGCGGGACTCCTGCACGGTGACGGACTCGCCCCGCTCGCCGGTGGCGTGGCCCTCGATGACGCCGTCGGCGGGCTTGGCGCCGATCTCGATGGGCGACCGGCCGGGGATCTCGATACGGGCGTACCGGTGGCCGGCGATCTGTTTGGCGAGGACCTCGCGGCTGAGGTCCCCGTCGCCGCCGAGCCGCCCCTCGACGACGCTCACCAGCCGCAGCGCCTCGGAGTCGACGGACTCCTGGGCGCTGTTGCTGATGGTGCGGGTCTCGACGATGACGAGGGAGACCCCGAAGACGGCGATGACGACGAGCACCACGGCGAGCGTGGAATTGATCAGACGGCGGCGCATGGCATCAAGAATGCCTGGTCGCCGCACCAGCCGTACGAACTGCGGCGGTCAGCTCTTCTCGAAGCGGAAGCCGACGCCTCGGACGGTCGCGATGTAGCGCGGGTTCGCGGCGTCGTCGCCGAGCTTCTTGCGGAGCCAGGAGATGTGCATGTCGAGGGTCTTGGTCGAGGACCACCAGGTGGTGTCCCAGACCTCGCGCATCAGCTGGTCGCGGGTGACGACCCGGCCCGCGTCGCGCACGAGCACCCGGAGCAGGTCGAACTCCTTCGCCGTGAGCTGGAGTTCCTCGTCGCCCATCCACGCGCGGTGCGACTCGACGTCGATCCGTACGCCGTGGGTGGCGGGCGGCGGGGTCGGCTCGGAGGAGCCGCGCCGCAGCAGGGCCCGGACCCGGGCGAGGAGTTCGGCGAGCCGGAAGGGCTTGGTCACGTAGTCGTCGGCGCCGGCGTCCAGTCCGACGACGGTGTCCACCTCGTCGGCGCGCGCGGTGAGCACCAGGATCGGCACGGTGAGGCCGTCGGCGCGCAGCCGGCGGGCCACCTCCAGGCCGTCCATGCCGGGCAGCCCCAGGTCGAGCACGACGAGGTCGATGCCCCCCTGGAGTCCGGCGTCGAGGGCGGTCGGTCCGTCCTCGCGGACCTCGACCTCGTAACCCTCCCGACGCAGTGCGCGGGCCAGCGGCTCCGAAATGGATGCGTCGTCCTCGGCGAGCAGTACACGGGTCATGAGGGGAATGTTAGTCGGCGTGGCCAGTACCCCGGGAGTGATCACCCCGGAACAGAGCGTGCCTGCGGGACTACGACCCATTCCCATGAAGGACCTTTGAATGTGGGAAGTTAGTTCCATCATCACCTGTGATCCATGTCTCAAGTCCTTCCATATGTTGCCGTGTCGTGTCGTATGGTGGCGACCACGCCTTTAGCGCTAGACGGGGACCTTTGCGCTCAATGACTCACTGAGCTGCATAGGTCTCTTTTTCTGTGCGGAACCGGTTTCGGCCGGTTCCGGAGTAGTGAATGACCTATCGGCCGGGCCCTTCGTGCGAGGACGCACGGCGGGCGTGGATCCCGGTGCGGTCCGCCCTCTCGCCTCGCAATCCGAGTGCGAACCCCCTCCCGGCGTAGGGGTGGGACGGAAATCGCTCCCGGTGCCGGCCGCCCCCCACCGGGCGCTCACCCGTAGACCACACACGGGCGCGTCCCGAGCAAGCAAGGATCGACCATGGCGTCCAGCCTGACGAAGGAAACCCTCGGGGCACCTGCCGGGGACACGGCCTTCTTCGGCCACCCCCGCGGCCTGGCCACACTGTTCATGACCGAGATGTGGGAGCGGTTCTCCTACTACGGCATGCGTGCCCTGCTCGTGATGTACCTGGTCTCCGGCGGCGCCGACGCGGCGACCGGCAGCCAGGGCGGCGGCCTCGCGATGACCGCGGCCACCGCCACCGCCATCTACTCCGTCTACGTGGCCATGGTGTACCTCATGGCCATGCCCGGCGGCTGGTTCGGCGACCGTGTCTGGGGCGCCCGCAAGACCGTCCAGATCGCGAGCTTCGTGATCGTCGCGGGTCACCTGTGCCTGGCACTGCCGGGTCAGATCATGTTCTTCGTCGGTCTGTGCCTGATCGCGGTCGGCTCCGGTCTGCTGAAGGCCAACATCTCCACGATGGTCGGCCATCTCTACACCGACCCGAAGGACGTCCGCCGCGACGGCGGCTTCACGATCTTCTACATGGGCATCAACCTCGGTGCCGTGCTCGCGCCCTTCGTCATCGGCTTCCTCGGTGAGAAGGTCAACTGGCACCTCGGCTTCGGTCTGGCCGCGGTCGGCATGGCGATCGGGTCGATCACCTTCCTGATCGGCTCCCGCGGCTTCAACAAGGAGGACGACCGGGCCCCGAACCCGCTGTCGGCCGACGAGAAGCGCGCCGTCATCACCAAGTCGCTCGTGTGCGTCGCCGTGATCGCGGCCTTCTACCTCCTGGTCGGTCTCACCGACGTCTTCACGCTCACCAAGAACTGGGTGCTGGTCCCGATCATCCTGGCGGGTCTGCTGATCCCGATCGCCGTGCTGACCAAGATCAAGCGGGACAAGGACCTGTCGGGCGAAGAGCAGACCAAGATGACGGCGTTCATCTACTTCTTCGTGGCCGCCGCCGTCTTCTGGATGATCTTCGACCAGGGCGCGTCGACGCTGTCGCTGTTCGGTGACTCCAAGACCGAGCGCAACATCTTCGGCTGGGACATGCCGAACACCTTCTTCCAGGCCCTGAACCCGGGCTTCATCATGCTGCTCGCCCCGGTCGCCGCCGCCGTCTGGCTGGCCCTGGCCAAGCGCAACCGCGAGCCCAGCACGATCGTGAAGTTCTCCATCGCCCTGGCGGTGGCGGGTGCCTCGTTCTTCGTGTTCCTCGTCCCGATGAACCTGGCCACCGACGGCACGAAGGTCACCATGTGGTGGCTGGTGCTGATCTTCCTGATGCACACCGTGGCCGAGCTGTGCCTGTCCCCGGTGGGTCTGTCGCTGACCACGAAGATGGCGCCGGCGAAGTACGCCTCGCAGATGATGGGTGTCTTCTTCCTCGCCGTCACCGCCGGTGACAGCGTGACGGGCATGCTGGCCGTCGCGGAGGTCGACCTCAACAGCCCGGGTGTCGTCGCCTTCGAGGCCGCTGCGGCCGTCGTGGCGGGCGTCCTGATCTGGATGTCCCGCAACAAGGTCCGCGCCCTGATGGGCGACGTGCGCTGACCGCACGTGCACACGGAGGGCCGCCGCACCGAATCGGTGCGGCGGCCCTTTGTCGTTTTTCGTCTGCGGCGCCGTCGTGGCTGGTCGCGCCCACGCGGCGGAGCCGCAAATCGATGCTGCCCGCGCCCCTTGGGGCGCTTAGCGCATGCCCCGCAGCCGCCGCCACGGCGTGAACGTGAAGACCGCACCGCCGAGCAGGATCACCGTCCCTGCGACCAGGGCCAGCGCCTGGAGGGCGCCGTTGTCCCCGGCCCCGGTGTTGGCGAGGTCGCCGCCTGCCGCACCCCCGGATGCCGCGCCTCCCGTGGCCGTACCGCCCGAGTCGCTTCCCCCCGCGGAGCCCGAGGCGGAGCCCGACGCGGAGCCCGACGCCCCGCCCGGCTGGGCCGCCGTGTCGAGTTCGAGGGAGACGGGGGCCTCGCCCTTGACGGTGCAGGGGATGTTGATCTTCTGCCCGCCGAGGGTGACGTCGATGTTCAAGGTGCCGGGGGCGAGAGTCGTCTTGCCGCTGGCGCCCGGCTTGTACGTGCCGGTCATGTCGGGGAGGTCGACCGGCTTGCCCTGTTCCAGGGGCTCCTTGTTGCCGGGCCCTGTCACATTGGCGGAGCCCTTGTCGGAGCCGCCCAGGGTGAGCTGCAGGGAGGGCTTCAGCGCGTCGGCGGGGAGGGCGGCGGGGCTGTTCATGACTCCCTTGGCGGTGACCACGGTGAGGTCGTAGCTGCCGCCGTTCTTCTTGGCGCTCGCGGTGATCCTGGTCTTGATGCTCGCCGGGCCGGGGGACTTGCAGGCGTACTCGACCGCGACCTCCTTGCCGGGGAAGTCGGTCTTGCCGCCGTCGTCGCCGCCGGTGGACCCGCCGGAGTCGGACCCGCCCGAGGTGGTGCCACCGGTGTCGGAACCGCCCGTGTCCGAGCCGCCCGAGGTGGTCCCGCCGGAGGTCGTCGTACCGCCTGCCGTCGTGCCGCCTGCCGTCGTGCCGCCCGCCGTGGTCCCACCGGCCGTGGTCCCACCCGCCGTCGTACCGCCGGTGGTTCCGCCGCCGTCCGTCACCTTGATCGTCGCGGCGGACTTCACCTCCTCCTTCGGTGTGCACTTGGTGTCGGTGGACATCGGCTTGCTGACGTTGATGTTGTACGCGCCGGGGGTGAGCGTGATCTCGCCCGCCTTCTCCAGCTTGAGCTTGCCCTTCATATCGGGCAGGACCATGGGGCTGTTCTTGGGGATGGGCGGGTTCTGGCGCGGGCCCTCCAGCTTCAGCTCGCCGGTGGCGGCGCCGCCGATCTTGATCGTGCCGGTCGGTTTGACGGTGTCCTTGTCGAGGTTGAGGACGTCCGGGTTCTTGGACGCGGCCTCGACCGTCTTCAGGACCACCTCGATCTCGTCGCCGACCTTCGCGGTGGCGGGCGCGGTCACGGACACCTTGGTGGTGCCCTGGACCGGGGGGAGACCGGAGATGGGCGGCGGAATGCACTCCGTCTTGTACGCGACCTCGGCGGCCTGCGCGGGCGAGGCGCCCAGCAGGATTCCCGCACCTGTGAGCATCAGCGCGATCCCTGCCGCGCCCATCCTCCGTTGCGTGTTCACGAATTGCCTCTCGACGTAGGGGGGTTGGTGTGGTCGTGCGGTTTCGGTGCGGAAACCTGTGCGTGTGTGGGGGCGGGCAGGCCCGGGTTGGTGTCCGGGGTGAACCACGGCAGGACGGTGGTGGCGGTGGTCGTCGCCGTGCCGTCCGCACCCCGCCGACCCGACTCTTCCGGTGCGTCACGCTCGTCGCGTCGTACGGTCAGGTGGCGGGCCACCGAGCGCCCACGCAGCGGCAGCGCTCCCGGGCGCACCCGGTCCACCACGGCCATCCCGATCCGGAACAGCGCCGCCGGGACCACGACCCCCAGCAGCAGCCAGAACAGGACCACGCCCCAGGGCCGGTCCACGCCCCAGGGCTGGGCGGCCATCACCTTGGGCCCGTACTTCACCGAGACCAGGTAGTCGCCGTGCGCGCCCGCCGGGAGCTGTACGTCGAGCGCGACCTCGGCCCGTTTGCCGGGGGCGATCGTGCCGCGCCACTGGCGCTCTTCCCAGATCGGCGCGAACACCCCGTGGGAGGTGCCGACTTGGAAGACCGGGTCGACGACGGGGGCCGACCCCGTGTTGCCGAACTCAAGGACGACCTTGCGGGCCTGCGGTGCGCCGAACCAGGTCAGCAGCGACCCGGACCCGTCGAGCCGTACCGTACGGTCGACGACCGAGAGCCGTCCGGCGTTCGGGGCGGGCTTGGGCAGCGGGGCCACGGGATGCCCCGCCACCTTGAACTCGGCGTCCACGGCGGCCTGTTGGCCCTGCACCGTGGCGACGTGCACGACGCACGGGCACGGTTTGGGCGGTTCGGCGACCGCGAGCGTGCGGCTGAAGCGGCCCTCGGCGTCGGTGGTGACGGCCCGGCCGTCGGCGTTGGCACAGGAGTTGGTGCCGCCCGCCACGCCGGTGGCGGGGGACGCCTCGCCGCAGATGAGCATCATCAGCAGCGCGCGCGGCCGCCAGCCGGTGCCTTTGACGGTGATCTCGCCGCCCTTGCCTGCTTCGGCCTTGGAGAGGGTGACGACGGGCTTCGCGCTCTCGTCGGCAGCAGCGGAGGCGCCGATGGGCAGTAACAGCAGAAGGGTTGTCAGCGCCGCCGCGACAAACCGCCCGCCGGTCCTGCCGGCCCTGCTAGCCCTCGTCATGTGCGCTCCTCCTGCGTCGTACGGTCCACAGCGCCGGGCCCGCGCCCACCGCGAGGAGCACGGCTCCCCCGCCGAGCGCCGGCCCCCAGGTCACGAAGGTCGCCGTGGCGGTGGCCTCCTCGTGGACGCCGCCGTCCGCGGTGACGGTGAGGCGGGCGGTCGCGCGGTCGAGGGCGGGCGTGTCGGTCCAGGGTTCGGCGTGTTCGGTGCGGCGGCCGGGGGCCAGGGCGCTCACCGGGTGCGGTGGGCGGCGCAGCAGTTCACCGAAGAGGCCTTCGGCGTGGACGGCGACGTGCGGGGCGAGCGTGGTGTTGCCCCGGTTGACCAGGGCGTACCGGATGACTCCGGCCCCGATCTGCACGTCCTCGACGGAGAGCGCCGCCAAAGTCGGGCCGCTGACGCGCAGTTGCACCGCGGTGCGCTGCTCGCGCCCGTCCGGTGCCGATGCCACGATCGCTCCCGGGTGGTCGCCCGGCTGTGCGCCCGCCGGGACGGTCACCGTGAACGGCACGTCCGCGCGGGTGCGCGCCGGCACCTTCACCTCGACCGAGGCCAGCGCGATCCACGCGCCCTCGGCGTCCTCGGCGCGCAGGCTGACCGTGCGGGCCTCGCGGCCGGGGTTGGTGACGGACAGCTTGTCCTCGAAGACGGTGCCGGGGGCGCCCTGGAGGTAGAAGTACGGGCGCCCCTCACTGTCGGGCCGGGTGCCGCCGCTGGAGGCCGGTCCCGCCGTCCAGGCGTCGGCGGCCAGGGCGGTGGGCGCGGGCCCGGCCACGTACAGGAGTCCCAGCAGCCCCAACAGGGCGGTGAGCAGACGGAGTTGGCGACGCACGATCACTCCGGCCGGGTCAGCTCGCGGACTGCTGGTTGCGCTGGTTGCGCCGGGTCAGCCAGAGCACTCCGGCGGCCCCGGTGAGCAGGACGGTGGCGCCGAGGGTGCCGAGCGCGGCCGCGGAGTCGAGCGGTCCGGTCTTCGGGAGTTCACCGCTGCCGGAGGGCGTGCTCTGGGACGTACCGCCGGAAGCGTCGTCCGATCCGCCGGAACCGCCGCCGGAACCGCCACTGCCGCCCGAGCCCTTGACGTCCAGCTCCAGCGACGGCTTCGGGCTGTTGGAGGGGGTGCAGGTGGTCGTGGTCCCCAGGGCCTTGATGGTCAGGACGGAGGCGGTGAAGGTGACCTTGCCGCTCTTCTTCGGGGTGTACGTCCCGGAGAGGTCGCTGATCTTGATGGGGGTGTTGGCGGGTATCGCCGAGGAGTTGGCGGGGCCCGCGACGGCGACCGTGCCGCCGTCGGCGCCGCCGACCTTGATTTCGGCGTTCGGCTTCATGGCGCCCTTGCCGAGTTCGACGGGGCTGGAGGAGACGCCCTTCTGGAAGGACATGGTGAGGGTGTAGCCGCTGCCGCCCTTGACCGCCTTGATGTCGATCGGGGAGACGGCGCCCTTGTTGCCGATCGGGGTCTTGCACTGGTAGTTGACGTCGACGACGTCGGCCTGCGCGGCGGGGGCGGTGACCAGCACCACCGAGCAGGCAACTGACGCCGCCAGTGCGAGAGTTGTCCGCCGCCGGGTCCGCTTCTGGTACGACACCTTGTGATCCCCTCGTACGCCGGAACGCCGCGTTACTGACGGCGCATCAGATTGGGCGCTCAAGGTACGCCGGGGACCTTGGGAGGGGAAGACAAAGAGCACGCCGTATCGACGTGCTCTCTCACCACACCTTTAACTGCCAACTGCTAAGCAGGGGCGGCCAGTTCCGCCCAGACCGTCTTTCCCGCGCTCTGCCCGGAGCCTTCGGGCGTACGGGCGACGCCCCAGTCCAGGCACAGCCGCTGGACGATGAACATGCCGTGGCCGCCGGGCCGGCCCGCCCGGTGCGGGCTGCGCGGGGCGGGCTCGCCGCCGCTGCGGTCGGTGACCTCCAGGCGCAGGACCTTGCCGTCGCTGGCGACGCGCAGGCTCTCGGGGCCCTCGGCGTGCAGGCACGCGTTGGTGACCAGTTCCGAGACGACGAGCAGGACGTCCTCGGCGGCGGCGCGCCGGTCGGCGGTGGACGCGGGCAGCCAGCCCCAGTCGTACAGCGCCTGCCGGGTGAAGTCGCGGGCGAGCGGGACGATGCCGCTGGCCCCGTTCAGCGGGAGGGAGCGCACCTGCCCGGAAGCCACGAGCGCGGAGCCGGCCGGGGCAGGCTCGGCCTGGGCGGGATCTGCCTGGGCCGGATCGGGCCGGACCGGCGCCTCGGACGAGATTCCACGGGACGCGTCCGGGGACACGGCGGCGGCAGCCGCGAACCCGACGGGAGCACCGGCGGACGTACCGGCGGGCGTGGACGCGTCGGCAGCCACGGGCCCGGCAGGCGAATCGACAGCCGCATCGGACACGGGCGCAGCCGACGCACCGGAGGCGACGCCGTCCGGCTCGGGGCCGAGGTCGCCCGGCGGATGCTGCCGGGTGGTGCTCATCAGCGCTTCACCTCACCGATTCACCAAATCGTCGTTTGCAGGGTCTGGGGTGTTGCAGGCTCTGGCGTATTGCAGGGTCTGAGGTTCCTCCTGCCCGAGGGGACCGTGAGAACACCCACGATTCACTACGAGCCGTGTCACACGTCTCACGTGTGCCGCGCCAAGAGGCAGACGGGCGGGTCAGTCGGCGAGAGGGGACGCAAGGGCGGCGTCGAGCGAGTCGTGGACGGTGAACACCGCTTCCGCCCCGGTGATCTCGAAGACCCGGGCCACCACGGGCTGCATGCCCGCCAGATGTACCGCGCCGCCCGCGGCCTCGGCCTTGAGCCGGGCCCCGAGCAGTACGTTCAGCCCGGTGGAGTCGCAGAATTCGAGCAGCGAACAGTCGACCACGAGGCGTGTCCGCCCCTCGTCGAGCGCCCGCTCCAGAGGTTCCCGAAGCAGCTCGGCCGTGTGGTGATCCAGCTCACCCACCGGCGTCACGATCTCGCTCCGGCCCTCGGTCCGGACTCCGACCTGAAGCCGGCCCCGGTTCGCGCTGCCGACCGTCCCGCGGTCCATGCCCGTCCCTTTTCGCCGTCGTAGTTCTACGTGTTCGCATATTCGTCGCTGTACGTGGCCCACGGTCCCGGCCTCCGCCACCGCCCCGCCTCCGCCCCGCACGCGCGGTGCGTCAAGGCGGCGAGAGGTGCTCTCAACAGCAGCAGAAGACTACGCCTTCTTCACACGCACGGGTAGCCGAACAACCCCCTGAACTGGTGCTATTCGGACATAAGGCACTTGCAAGTGTCCGCCGAGAGCGGGTAGGCCTAGTAGGGACACATCCGACCACCGTCCGCCCACCACCGGCTTTGGAGGCGCCGCTTCACCGCAGGAACACGTATCGGCATCGGCAGCCATATGCCGAGAACGATGGAGGAGACCATGTCACCCCGGCTCGACGAAACGCGTACTCACCACAAACAGGACGCGGCGTCGACACTCCCGCCCCAGCAGATCGAGACAGGAACCGGAAGCAGCGCGAGCACCGTGGCCACTGTGGCATCCACCACAGCCACCTCTGCCCCGGCGCTCACGGACCGGCCCGACAGCCTCTGTGACCTTCCCGAGATTCCGCCGTACGACGAGGTGGGGCCGCTGGATGCCAGGGCCCTGTCGAAGACGCTCTTCGGACGTCTCGAATCCCTCGAAGAGGGAACCCACGACCACGCATACGTCCGCAACACCCTGGTCGAGCTGAACCTGGCCCTGGTCAAGTTCGCCGCCTCCCGGTTCCGCACCCGCAGCGAACCGATGGAAGACATCATCCAGGTGGGCACGATCGGCCTGATCAAGGCCATCGACCGCTTCGAACTCAGCCGAGGTGTGGAGTTCCCCACCTTCGCCATGCCGACGATCATCGGCGAGATCAAGCGCTTCTTCCGTGACACCTCCTGGTCCGTGCGCGTCCCGCGCCGTCTCCAGGAGCTCCGTCTCGACCTCGCCAAGGCGGGCGACGAGCTGGCCCAGCAGCTGGACCGCTCCCCCACCGTGGCGGAACTGGCCGAGCGCCTGGACATCACGAAGGAGGAGGTCGTCGAGGGCATGGCGGCGAGCAACGCGTACACCGCGAGCTCGCTGGACGCCCAGCCCGAGGAGGACGACTCCGAGGGGGCGCTGGCGGACCGGATCGGTTACGAGGACCACGGCCTGGAGGGCATCGAGTACGTCGAGTCCCTCAAGCCCCTGATCGCGTCGCTGCCCACCCGTGATCGCCAGATCCTCTCCCTGCGCTTCGTCGCCAACATGACGCAGTCGGAGATCGGCGACGAGCTGGGCATCTCCCAGATGCACGTCTCGCGCCTGCTCTCACGCACACTGGTCAAGCTCCGCAAGGGCCTGACCGTGGTGGAGTAACTCCCGCTGCCTCTTTGGCCGTTGGACTCTGAACGTTGGGCTGCCCCAGGCCGTATCCGGGGCAGTCCAACGTTCTTTTCGTGCGGGCACGGTGTCACTGTGTGCCGGTGGTGCAAGGACCGCCTACCCAGGACCTCACACCGCAAGCACACCGTTTCGCCAGACCGCGGAGACGAGCGGCACTCCGGGCCGGTACGCCAGGTGTACGTGGCTGGGCGCGTCGAGCAGCGCGAGGTCGGCGCGGGCCCCTGCCGCGATCCGCCCGACGTCCTCACGCCGCAGCGCCCGCGCCCCGCCCGCCGTCGCGGCCCACATCGCCTCGTCCGGCGTCATCCCCATGTCGCGTACGGCGAGGGCGATGCAGAACGGCATCGACGAGGTGAACGAGGACCCCGGATTGCAGTCCGTCGACAGCGCGACGGTCGCTCCGGCATCGAGCAGCCGCCGCGCGTCCGGCCACTGGGCCCGGGTGGAGAACTCCGCACCCGGCAGCAGCGTCGCGACAGTGTTCCCGCTCGCAAGAGCATCCACATCCGCATCCGTCAGATGCGTGCAGTGATCAGCACTGGCCGCGTCCAGCTCCACCCCGAGCTGGACCCCGGGCCCGTACGACAGCTGATTCGCGTGGATCCGCGGCAGCAGCCCCTTCGCCTTCCCCGCCGTCAGGATCGCCCGAGCCTGGTCCCCGTCAAAGGCACCCTTCTCGCAGAACACATCGATCCAGCGGGCGTACGGAGCGCACGCCTCCAGCATCTCGCCCGTCACGAGGTCGACGTAGGCCGCCGGGTCCTCGGCGTAGTCCGGGGACACGATGTGCGCCCCGAGGTACGTAACCTCCGACGTCTGGGCGCTCGCGATGCGCAGCGCGCGTGCTTCGTCCTCGACGGTCAGCCCGTACCCGGACTTGGTCTCGAAGGTCGTCGTGCCCTGCCGCAGGGCTTCGTTCAGATACTTCGCGAGGTTCGCCGCCAGCTCCTCGTCGCTCGCGGCCCGGGTCGCGGCGACGGTGGTCCTGATCCCGCCCGCCTTGTACGGCTGACCCGACATGCGGGCGTTGAACTCCTTGGTCCGGTCGCCGCCGAACACGAGGTGCGAGTGCGAGTCGACGAACCCGGGGATCGCGGCCCGCCCCCCGGCGTCGTACACGGCATCGGCGGCCGGAGCCTTCGCCGCGGCCCCGACCCAGGCGACGCGGTCGCCCTCGACCACGACGGCGGCGTTCTCGATCAGACCGAGGGGTCCGTCGCCGAGGGCGGGGTCGTTGGTGACGAGGCTGCCGATGTTGCTGATGAGGGTGGTGGTGGAGGCGCTCATGTCAGCATCCTCGCAGCAGGGAACCGGGACCGGGAGGCGGGGCGCCCTCCTTACCCCCGGCCGCCGAACTGCCAGTCGTGGACCTCGACGCCGGCGTAGCGGTCGGCGGTCAGGACGGCGCGTGCCGTGCCGGGGTCCGGTGCCCGGAGCAGCGCTGCCGTGCCGAGCCAGGTGGCGGCGTCGTCGGACAGCAGCGGCCCGTAGGCGATCAGCTCGTCCCGGTCGGACGGTACGACGAGGTCGGCGGGCTGCCCCGAGCCAAGCCCGATCACCAGGTACCGGTTGCCGCCGGTCGGGCCGCCGGGGAAGTCCCACATGGTGCGGCCCAGGAGGTTGCGCCAGCGGCGCAGCAGTACGTCCCGGTAGACGCCGGCCTGGTAACCGGGCTCGTCGAAGGCGAACGCGCGGGCGGCGGCCGCATCCGGGAGATCGACGACGTGCACGCTCCCGGTGGGCGTCTCCCGGTCCTCCGTGAGGGTCGGACCGCGAGCGATCAGCTCCTTGGCGTACCCGTCCATGTAGGACCAGTGGGCCTCCAGCAGTTCGTCCCGCAGGGGGACGGAGCCGGGGCGGTCGCGGTGGTAGCAGAAGAACTCCATGCCCACAGAATTGCCGACGCAGGGTTGCTTCTCCACAGGCTTTGACGGGGTGGTGCCCGCGGGCACGCTTCCCTCGTGTGGGGGATGGCACACCCCGCACTTTCGAAGTACTTTCAAAGTTGTGAACGCAGACAGAAACGCCGCTGTGAACTTCTCCGAGCTGGTCAATAAGAACAAGCAGACGCTGGCCCGGCTCAAGGTCACGCCCCGGCTGGTGCTGCACCGCAGGGACGGCGAGGACCTGGTTCTCACCACGGCCGCACGGGCCGAGCAGGACCAGACCGTGGTGTCGGCCGCCACACGCATGCTGGCGGCGATCGCGCGGCGGGAGCCCGGGAGCACGGAGCTGTTGCTGGACCTGTTGCCCGACGCGTTCCCCTGGGTGCGTTTCCTGCCCGAGCCGGATGTGCATGCCTTTGCCGTGGAGCTGGTGTCCACGATGCGAGCCGCCGAGTCCATCGCCAACAGTGCCTCCGTCGCCCAGCTCCTCACGGCCTGGCAGCACACGGCCGAAGTCCACTCCGACCCCGAGCTGCTGGCCGCACTGACCACCGACCACGGCGCCGACTACGGCCCGGTGCCCGACCCGCGGGACTTCGGATGACGCCGGGGCGCGGTGACCGGGCCGCTCCGCCCGCGCCCGAAGGACAGTGGGAAGTCCGGTTCGCGGACGCGGCTTCGGCCAAGGGATGGGAGGAGCTCACCAGGCAAGCCCGCCAGAACACCTATCGCGCATGGGTCGTCATGCGGACTGAGCCGAGACCGGCAAACGAGACCTCGCGTCACCACAGACTGAAAGGCACCCTCGCACACGGCACACACCGCGGGCAGACCTGCGAGCAGTGGCAGATCGAGGTGACCGGCGGAGGCCGCATCTGGTATCTCGCGGACACGACGCGTCACACCTGTTGGATCACCTACGCCGGCACGGGGCACCCCCGCGCCACGGACTGACGTGCCGGACGTCCGCAGCGGTGGGCGGCCCGCGCCGGGGGCGGCGAGGAGTGCGGGCGTACGGCCCCCGTCAGGCGTGCAGTGCTCCGATCGACGTGGCGAGGGCTTTCGCCGTGTCCGGGATGGTGGTGTGTACGCCGTCGCGGACCACCTGGCGGCCGCCGACGATCGTGTGGCGGACGTCTGCGCCCGTGGCGGCGAAGACTGCTGTTTCCGCGCCCAGTATCGGGACCGGGCCCGCCGTGCGGACCGTGTCCAGGGCGATGGTGGTGAGGTCGGCCAGGGCGCCGGGTTCGATGGTGCCCGCTTCGGACCAGCCGAGGGCCGCGTGGCCGTCTGCCGAGGCCGCGCGGAGCAGGGCCGCTGCCGTCCAGTGGCCTCGGGTGCGGGAGCGGAGGCGTTCGTTCAGCTCCATTGCCCGAGCCTCTTCGAAGAGGTCGATGACGGCGTGGCTGTCGCTGCCGAGGGAGAGGGGGGAGCCGGCCCGTTGGAGACCAACCGCCGGACCGATGCCGTCCGCGAGGTCGCGTTCGGTCGTCGGGCACATGCAGGTGCCGGTGGCGGACGAGCCGAGGAGTTTGATGTCGGCGTCGGTGAGGTGGGTGTTGTGCACGCCGGTGGTGCGCGGGCCCAGCACCCCGTTGTCGGCGAGGAGTTGGGTGGGGGTGCAGCCGTGGGCGGCCTGGCAGGCGTCGTTCTCGGCCGTCTGCTCTGAGAGGTGGACGTGGAGGGGGGCCTCGCGGTCCTGGGCCCAGGCGGCGACCGTGGAGAGTTCGGCGGCGGGGACCGCCCGTACCGAGTGGATCGCCGCCCCGTGGCGCACGAGAGCGGAGTCGCGGAGAGCGGAGACCCGTTCCGCCCAGGCCTCCGCCGTACCGTCCGAGAAGCGGAGCTGGTGGGAGTTGGGGGCCGCGCCGAAGCCCGAGGAGAGGTAGGCCGTGTCGAGGAGGGTGAGGCGGATCCCGGCGTCGGAGGCCGCGGCGATCAGGGCTTCGCCCATCGCGTTGGGGTGGGCGTACGGGGTGCCGCCGGGCGCGTGGTGGACGTAGTGGAACTCGCCGACGGAGGTGATTCCGGCGAGGGCCATTTCCGCGTACACGGCGCGGGCCAGGGCGTAGTACGAGTCGGGGGTCAGGCGGTGGGCGACCCCGTACATGACCTCGCGCCAGGTCCAGAAGGTGCCCGAGCCCACCTGGACCGTCGAGCGCAGCGCCCGGTGGAAGGCGTGCGAGTGGGCGTTGGAGAGGCCCGGGAGGGTGAGGCCGCGGAGGGCCACCGCACCCGGCGGGCAGAGCTCGACTCCCTTGCGTACAGCGGTGATTCGGCCGCCTTCGGACACTTCCACCATCACGCCCGGCTCGACGTACGTGTCGAGCCAGGCGTGTTCCAGCCAGTAGGTCGTCATGCGCAGGCGAGACCTTCCGTTACGTCGGCGAGCGCGCGCACCCCGGCGACGCAGTCGTCCTCGGCTGCGTACTCCGCCGGGGAGTGCGAGACGCCGGTGGGGTTGCGTACGAACAGCATGGCGGTCGGGACGGACGCGGAGAGGATTCCCGCGTCGTGTCCGGCGCCCGTTCCCAGGACGGGGATACGCGGGGCGCCTTCGCCGCCGCCACCGCCACCGCCGAGCAGCCGGGCGAGTTCGTCGCGCAGTGCGTTCTCGAACTCGACGACCGGGGTGAAGGACTCCCGGACGATCTTGAGGTCGATGCCGGAGCGGGTCGCCGCCTCGTGGGCCGCGGCCTCGATTCCGGCGATGACCTTGTCCAGGGTGTCCTGGTCGGCGGCGCGCGAGTCGAGCCAGCCGCGGACGAGGGACGGGATCGCGTTGACGCCGTTCGGTTCGACGGAGATCTTGCCGAAGGTGGCGAGGGCGCCGGTGAGTTGGGCCTGGGCGCGGGCGGCGACGACCGTTTCCGCGTACGTGAGCATCGGGTCGCGGCGGTCGGCCAGCCGGGTCGTGCCCGCGTGGTTGGCCTCGCCGTGGAAGTCGTACCGCCAGCGGCCGTGCGGCCAGATCGCGGAGGCGATGCCGACCGGGGCGCTGGAGAGGTCCAGGGCGCGGCCCTGCTCCACGTGCAGTTCGACGAACGCGCCGATACGGGCGAGGCGCTCCGGGTCCGGGCCGATGGTGGAGGGGTCGTGGCCCGCCGCCTCCATCGCCTGCGGGAGGGACACCCCGTCCCCGTCGCGGAGTTCGTACGCCTTCTGGGGTGTCAGCTGTCCCGCTGCCAGGCGGGAGCCGACGCAGGCGAGCCCGAAGCGGGCGCCCTCCTCGTCGCCGAAGTTGGTGATGGCCACCGGCTTCGTGAACTCCGCTCCCCGGTGGCGGAGTTCGTCGAGCGCGGCGAAGGAGGAGACCACGCCGAGCGGGCCGTCGAAGGCGCCGCCGTCGGGGACGGAGTCCAGGTGGGAGCCGATGACGACCGCGTCGCCCGCGGTGGCGTCGCCCTGCCAGGCCCACTGGTTGCCGTTGCGGTCCAGCTCGTAGGTGAGGCCGCGGGCCTCGGCCTGGTGACGGAACCAGGCCCGGCAGTCGGCGTCGGCTGCGGTCCAGGCGTACCGGCGGTAGCCGCCGGACGCCTTGTCGCGGCCGATGGGCAGGAGGTCCGCCCACATGGCGAGGAAGCTGTCACCGCCACCCCCTGCGGTGCGTGCGGGGTCGTCGCTCACGCGTCGTCACCCTCGCGCATCGGGATGCGTACGCCCTGGTCCTCGGCGGTCTGCTCCGCGATGTCGTAGCCCGCGTCGACGTGCCGGATGACGCCCATGCCGGGGTCGTTCGTCAGCACGCGGCGGATCTTCTCGCCCGCGAGCTTCGTGCCGTCGGCGACGGACACCTGGCCCGCGTGGATCGAGCGGCCCATGCCGACGCCGCCGCCGTGGTGGATGGAGACCCAGGAGGCGCCGGAGGCGACGTTGACCATGGCGTTGAGGAGCGGCCAGTCCGCGATGGCGTCGGAGCCGTCGAGCATGGCCTCGGTCTCGCGGTACGGGGAGGCGACCGAGCCGCAGTCGAGGTGGTCGCGGCCGATGGCGAGGGGGGCGGCGAGCGTGCCGTCCGCCACCATGTTGTTGAAGAGTTCGCCCGCCTTGTCGCGCTCGCCCTGGCCGAGCCAGCAGATGCGCGCCGGGAGGCCCTGGAACTGGACGCGCTCGCCGGCCATCTTGATCCAGCGGTGGAGGGATTCGTTCTCCGGGAAGAGCTTGAGGAGTTCGCGGTCCGTCTTGTGGATGTCGGACGCCTCGCCGGAGAGGGCGGCCCAGCGGAACGGGCCCCTGCCCTCGCAGAAGAGCGGGCGGATGTAGGCCGGGACGAAGCCGGGGAAGTCGAACGCGCGGGAGTAGCCCGCGAGTTGGGCCTCGCCGCGGATGGAGTTGCCGTAGTCGAAGACCTCCGCGCCCGCGTCCATGAAGCCGACCATGGCCTCGACGTGCTTGGCCATCGACTCGCGGGCCCGCTGGGTGAAGTCGGCGGGCTTCTCGGCCGCGTACGACGCCATCTCGTCGAACTCGATGCCGAGGGGGAGGTAGGCGAGCGGGTCGTGGGCGGAGGTCTGGTCCGTCACGATGTCGATGGGCGCGCCCTCGGCGAGCATGCGGGGCAGGAGCTCGGCGGCGTTGCCGAGGAGGCCGATGGAGAGGGGGCGGCGGGCGTCGCGCGCCTCGACCGCGAGCTGGAGGGCGTGCTGCAGCGAATCGGCCTTCACATCGAGGTACTTGTGCTCGATGCGGCGCTCGATGGCGCGCGGGTCGACGTCGATACAGATCGCGACGCCGTCGTTCATCGTCACGGCGAGGGGCTGGGCGCCGCCCATGCCGCCGAGGCCGGCGGTGAGGGTGATGGTCCCGGCGAGCGTGCCGTTGAAGCGCTTGGCGGCGACGGCGGCGAAGGTCTCGTAGGTGCCCTGGAGGATGCCCTGGGTGCCGATGTAGATCCACGAACCGGCGGTCATCTGGCCGTACATGGTGAGGCCAAGGGCTTCCAGGCGCCGGAACTCCTCCCAGTTCGCCCAGTCGCCGACCAGGTTGGAGTTGGCGATGAGGACGCGGGGCGCCCACTCGTGGGTCTGCATGACGCCGACCGGGCGGCCGGACTGGACGAGCATCGTCTCGTCCTGCTTGAGGGTCTTCAGCGTGCGCACCATGGCGTCGAAGGAGCGCCAGTCACGGGCGGCCTTGCCGGTGCCGCCGTAGACGACGAGCTTGTCGGGGTGCTCGGCGACCTCGGGGTCGAGGTTGTTCTGCAGCATGCGCAGGGCGGCCTCCTGCTGCCATCCCAGGGCGCTGAGCTCCGTACCGCGGGGGGCTCGTACGGGTCGGGGTCCTGACATGGGGTGCCTCCTGGTCGCGGCCATGATGTGGATATTCACATCCTCGCGACCTGAATAGAACTAGTCAACACCCCTGACTGTGATAACTGGACGTAACAGATGTACATCAGTTACATTCAGTGCATGGGTGAACCAGTGATTGAATCGATGGCCGAAGTCCGCAGCCACCTCGCAGATGCCATAGACCGCGCTCACCGCGACGACACTCCCACCGTCATTACGCGGCGCGGCAAGGAGGAGGCCGTACTGGTCGACATTGACGAGTACCAACGACTGCGACGCATTGCCGAGCAGAGCGAAGACGCCTGGCTCAACCAGCTGGCGGACGCGGCCGAGGCCGAGGGGACGACAGGATCCGTTTCCCTTGAGGAAATGGCCTCACAGCTCCGATCCCACCACGGCTGAGGCGATGGGATACGCCACGCGGTTCACCCCTCATGCTCAGCGCGACTTGCTCAAGATCCCCCAACTCGACGCCTTGCGGGTCCTGCGCCGACTAGCCGAGCTCCAGAAGGCCATGGACCAGGGCGACACCTCGGCATTCGACATCAAGGCCCTCCAGGGGCACTCCGCGCGCCGGCGCCTTCGCGTCGGCGAATGTCGCGCCGTCTACACCGTCGAGAACGGCGAGCTCTTTCTCTGGGTACTGACCGTCGCCAACCGTCGCGACGTCTATCGCGGAATGTGAGTGCGGGACCCAAGGGCGCAGACCGCTTCCAGAGGACGCCGTTCGCGACCCGAGGGCGCCGTTCGACGTCTCACGGAACCGCGCCGGACCTGCGGCGGGCACCCTAGTCCCAGATGGACCGTTCCGCTGGAATATGCCAGAACTCCCCTCCGTAACACCGCGGTTGCGTAGTGTCGACTCCGTCGCGCAAGCCCGGCGGGGAACCGGGGGAGGGGAGTTTCTGCGTGTCCGGAATCGACGCGTGCCTGGTCGAAGCGATGGCGTTGCCCGGTGCTCGCGGGGCCGCCGTCGTCGACTGGACCAGCGGGCTCGCCCTCGGTGCGGCCGGCCTGCCGCCCGGCGGCGACACCGAGACCGCCGCCGCTGAGTCCGCCGAGCTGGCCCGGATGGCCGCCGAGCACGGCACCTTCGCCCCCGGTCACGGCGGGAGCGGCAAGGACGGCGAGGCCGGTGAGGACGGCAAGGGCCTCCTCGTCGAGGACGTCATCATCACCACCCGCACCGACTACCACCTGCTGCGGTACGTGGAGACCTCCTTCGACAGCAGTGTGTTCCTCCATCTGTGGCTCGACCGCGAGCAGGGCAACCTCGCCCTCGCCCGGCTGCGGCTCGCCGACCTCGCCGCCCGGCTGGTGCTGGGATGACCGCACCGGTACTCCTGCCAGCCCCCCTCTCCCCCATGCTCGTTCGGCTCGCCGACGAGCGGGCGACCGGTGCGCTGCTGCGCGACCACGGCACCCTCTACCTCGCCGAGGGCAAGGTCGTCCACGCGGAGAGCCCGGCCTCACCCGGCCTCGACGTACTGCTGCACGGGCGGCTGCCGCGCGAGGGCTGGCAGGAGGCGTTCGACCGGGCGGGACCGGCCGGGCGGGTCGGGCGGTTCCTGGTGGACAGCGGGCGGCTCGCGGGCGGCGAGCTCGAACTCGCCCATTTGGGCGCCCTGTTCGACGCCGCCTACTTCGCCCTGGCCCCCGGCAGCGGACCGACCAGGTTCCGGCACGGGGTCGCGCACTGGATGGGCCCGGTACGGCCCGTCTCCGCGCGGGTCGTCGCCCGCGAGTGCTTACGCCGCAGGGAGCTGCTCGACACGCTCTGGCCCCATCCGGAGATCGACAACTCCCCCGTCGTCAAGGACCAGTTGGACATGCCGCACGTCACGCGCCGCCAGCGGGACGTGCTCGACCTGGCCGACGGCGTGCGGACGCCCGCCGACATCGCGCGGGCGCTCGGGCGGCCCGCGTTCCACACCCTGATCGACGTACGGCGGCTGGCGGCGGCCGGAGCAGTGCAAACGCCCCGCGACGCACCCCGGCCCGCCCTCACGCCCGTACCGCAGTGGGTGGCGGACCTGTCCGAGGATCCGGACGTCGCGCTGCTGCGCAGACTCCGCGACGCGCTGGAGGCGCTATGAGGCACACACCGACGGCGAGGCGCACACCGGGAGTGCGGTGCACACCGTGAAGCGCGCCTTGCGCACGCGGGCCGTGCGTCCGGAGAAGAGATCCCCCGTACCCCGGCCGAAGCCGCCGGACCCCGAAGTCCTGGAGGAATTGCGCCGGTTGAGGGCCCGCCTCCCCGAGCTGACCGGCGCCGTCGCCGCCAGCGTGGACGGTCTGGTGATCGCCGAGGACGCCCCGGGAGTAGAGGCGGAGGGCGTCGCCGCCCTCACCGCCGCCGCGCTCGGCGTCTCGCTGCGGCTGGCGGACACCACCGGCCGGGGCGACTTCCGGGAGCTGCTCGTACGGGGCGAGGAAGGGTACGTCGCGACGTACGCCGCCGGAGCCTCGGCCGTCCTCACCCTCCTTGCCGGACCCCGGATCAACGTGGGCCGGCTGCACCTCGAAGGACGGCGGGCCGGCGCCCGCATCGGCGAGCTCGTCGACCGTACGGACAACCCGGACCGCACGGGCAGCACAAACAGCACGAACGGCACGACCAGCACGACCAGCACGACCGAACCCATCGGCTGAACCCACACGAAGGAAGTGCGACCGCTCATGGCCACCACCGAAGCCGCCCTCAAGGAAGCAATGACCACCATCGAGGGCACCATCGGCGTCGCCCTCGTCGACTACACCAGCGGCATGGCGCTGGGCACCGCGGGCGGCACCAAGGAGCTCGACCTCACGGTCGCCGCCGCCGGGAACACCGACGTGGTGCGCGCCAAGGTCCGCACCATGGAGCACCTCGGGCTCAGCGACGAGATCGAGGACATCCTCATCACCCTCGGCAGCCAGTACCACCTGATCCGCCTCCTCAAGGGCCGCGGCACCAGCGGGCTCTTCCTCTACCTGGCACTCGACAAGGGCCGCGCGAACCTGGCGATGGCCCGCCACCAACTCAGGAAGATCGAGAACGAGTTGGAGGTCTGAGCCGCCACCCGGCGGGGGTGGGGAAACCCGGTTCCCTGCCCCCGCCGCCCTCCGCGAGCCCCGCGGGGGACTACTCCACGAACAGCCCGCGCGCCGCCGCCCGTACGTCGAACTCCTCCAGCCGCGCCTGCGCCTCCGGCAGCCCGTCGCACATCGCCTCCAGCAGCACCCGCCCCAGCAGCATCGGCGCGCACGCCGTGTCGAAGGCGAGCCCCGTGCCGACCGCCGCCGGAATCAGCAGGTCGCTGTGGTGGGCGACCGGTGCGAACGCCGAGTCCGCGACCGTGACCACGGTCAGCCCCTGCTCACGCGCGTAGGCCAGCGCCTCCAGGACCTCCTTCGGATGCCGCGGCAGCGCGAAGCACAGCAGTACGTCCGCGCCCGCCCGCCGGGCCGCGTCGATCCGGTCGGCGAGCATCGACCCGCCCTCGTCGAGCAGCCGTACGTCCGGGTGCACCTTCGCCGCGAAGTACGCGAAACCGCGCGCCTGCGAGGACGCGGCCCGCAGCCCGAGCACCGGCAACACCCTTGAGGCAGCGAGGAGTTGGCCGGCCCGCTCGACCGGCGCCGGGTCGGCGAGCAGCTCCGCGAGGTGCCGCAGGTTCTCGATCTCGGCCTGCACCGCCTGCTGGTACTCGTTGTACGAGGCCGCCGCGTCCGGTCCGCCGTCCGCACCCGGTGCGACCTCCCGCAGGTGCTTGCGCAGCGCCGGATACCCGTCGAAGCCGAGTGCGACCGCGAACCGGGTCACCGACGGCTGACTGACCCCGGCCAGCTCCGCCAGCTCCACGCTCGACAGGAACGGCACCTCGGCCGCCCGCCGCACCATGCTGTGCGCGATGCGCCGCTGGGTCGGGGTGAGCCGCCGCCCCTCGAAGAGCTGCTGAAGCCGCGCCGCAGGGCTGCCGCTGTCGCTGATCACGCCGTTCGCCCCGTCGCCCGTCCCGTTGCTCATCCCGTCGCCCCCTGTCTTCTTCTCCGTACATCCACGATGCGGGAATCCAAGCCGAACCATTGACATCTATTCAGCCACGCAGAACCCTGCATGACCATATACAGACCGCGTGGGAGGGACACACATATGCCCGAGTCCGCCGAGGCACCCCTGGCCAGGGACTCCCTGGTCGAGCGGCGCTCGATCGACGTCGTCCCCGATTCCGAACGCCACGGCAAGGCCTTCTCCCAGTTCACCCTGTGGCTCGGTGCGAACCTCCAGATCACCGCCGTCGTCACCGGCGCCCTCGCCGTCGTCTTCGGCGGCGGCCCGCTCTGGTCGATCATCGGCCTCCTCCTGGGCAACCTGCTCGGCGGCGCCGTCATGGCGCTGCACTCGGCGCAGGGCCCGAAGCTCGGGCTGCCCCAGATGATCCAGTCCCGCGCGCAGTTCGGCGTCAAGGGGGCGGTCGTCCCGCTCGTTCTGGTCATCCTGATGTACGTCGGCTTCTTCGCGAGCGGCAGCGTCCTTGCGGGCCAGGCGGTCGGCGAGCTCACCCACCTCGGCGACACCACCGGCATCGTCGTCTTCGCCGCGATCACCGCCGTCATGGCGGCCGTCGGCTACAAGGTCATCCACACGCTGGGCCGGGTCGCCAGCGTCATCTGCGCCCTGGCCTTCGTCTACCTGGGCGTCCGGCTCCTCGACAGCATCGACCTGGGCACGGTCCTCTCCTCGGACACCCGCTTCGACCTGCCGATGTTCCTGCTCGCCGTCTCCCTCTCCGCCTCCTGGCAGCTCGCCTTCGGCCCGTACGTCGCGGACTACTCGCGCTACCTCCCGCGCAGCACCTCCGGCAAGGCCACCTTCTGGTGGACCCTGGCGGGCTCCGGGATCGGGTCACAGTGGTCGATGACCTTCGGCGTGCTGGTGGCGGCGACGTCCGGCGGGGCGTTCATGAAGGGCCAGGTGTCGTACGTCGTCGGGCTCGGCGGCGCGGGCCTGATCGCTTCGTTCCTGTACTTCGTGATCGCGCTGGGCAAGCTGACCATCAACGTGCTCAACACGTACGGCGGCTTCATGTCGATGGTGACGAGCGTCAGCGGTTTCCGGGGGCAGCGGGAGCTCTCGCCGCGCGCCAGGTCCGTGTACATCGCGGGCATCATGGTCGCCGGAACGGCGGTCGCCCTCCTGGGCAAGGACAGCTTCCTGACGTCCTTCAAGGACTTCCTTCTCTTCCTGCTGACCTTCTTCACCCCGTGGTCGGCGATCAACCTGGTCGACTACTACCTGATCTCGCGCGAGCGGTACGACCTCCCGGCCCTCTCCGACCCGAACGGCAGGTACGGCGCGTGGCGCTGGGACGCGATCACCGTCTACGGCGTGGGCATCGTCGCCCAGCTGCCCTTCCTGGTGACGCACTTCTACACGGGCCCGCTGGTCGCCCCGCTGGGCGGCGCGGACATCTCCTGGATCATCGGACTTCTCGTCCCCGCGGTGCTGTACTTCTTCCTGGCCCGGCGGAACACCGCACACATTCCCGGGGGTGAACCGCAGGAGAAATCGGGGGACAGCCCCAATGCCGTCGCCACCCCGCATCCGTAACGTCGTACGCATGGACGCAACAGGCCGTGCTCGCGACGCCGAGCTGAAGAAGGACCTGGACGCCACCGTGCACGCCCGGAGGGAACTCGGGGCGGACTACGAGGCGGCCCTGGTCGAATCGTTCCTGGAGAAGGTCGAGCAGCGCCTCGACACCACGGTCGACCGGCGGGTGCGCCGGCAGCTGGCCGAGCAGCAGCTGGTCGTCGCGCGGGGCGCGTCCCGGCCCGCACGGCCGGCGTCGGGGGACGGCGGCTTCGGCGAGCGCTTCGGCCTGGCGATCATCTCGCTGATCCTGGCGATCCCGCTGTCCGCGATCGCGGTGGTGAACGCGGGACTGCCAGGACTGCTGATCTGCTGGCTGGGCGTATTCGGCGTCAACGCCGTTCATTCGTCGTGGAGTTGGCCGTTCGGCGGGACGCCTGGGCACGAGCACCGGGAGAAATCCTCCGACTGGGAGGCCTGACGCACGGGCACACCTGTGGGCTCGGCCCGGGAAAGTCTGGCGCGGGGACCGCCGCACCCCCGGCTGCCCGGGGGGCGGGACGACGACGGTCCCCACGCACGGACACGGTCCGGGTCAGAACCGGTGCCGTGTACTGACGTCCGCGGAGGTCCGGGAGCCGCTCCGGTTGTCCGTGACGCCGACAGAGACCACTGTGCCCGTGCCGTGTTAAGCGGGTGCTGCGACCGCATGTCGCGCTCGTACCATTTGCACGAAGGCACGGAATCCGGCGCACGCGGCCCCTTCCCCGTGGGCATCGAGTACGCAACAGGCCCGGATCGTGCCGTGATGCTCAGGCCAACACCTGAGTCCCACCGGCCGGTCCGGGCCCGTACACACGCACTCACGAGTGCGAGACGCGTCAGCCCTTCGCGAGGAACGCGAGCAGGTCCTGCCTGCTCACCACACCCGTCGGCTTGCCCTCCACCAGCACGATCGCCGCATCCGCGCCGCCCTTGCCGCCGAGGACGCTCATCAGGTCCTCGACCGGTTCGCCGGAGCCGACCTGCGGCAGCGGGGCCGACATGTGCTTCTCCAGCGGGTCGCCGAGCGAGGCCCGCTGTGCGAACAGGGCGTCCAGCAGCTCCCGTTCGACGACCGAACCGATGACCTCGGCGGCCATCACGTCCGGGTGGCCCGCGCCCGGCTTCACGATCGGCATCTGCGAGACGCCGTACTCGCGCAGCACCTCGATCGCCTCGCCGACGGTCTCCTCCGGGTGCATGTGCACCAGGTGCGGGATGTCCCCGCCCTCCTTGTACTGGAGGACGTCGCCGACCTGCGCCGAAGGACCGGAGTCCTCCAGGAAGCCGTAGTCGGCCATCCACTCGTCGCTGAAGATCTTGCTCATGTAGCCGCGGCCGCTGTCCGGCAGCAGTACGACCACGACGTCGTCGGGGCCGAGCCGCTCCGCCACGCGCAGCGCGCCCACGACCGCCATGCCGCAGGAGCCGCCGACCAGCAGGCCCTCCTCCTTGGCGAGGCGGCGCGTCATCTGGAAGGAGTCCTTGTCGGACACCGCGACGATCTCGTCCGTGACGGTCTTGTCGTACGCCGTCGGCCAGAAGTCCTCACCGACGCCCTCGACGAGGTACGGACGCCCCGAACCGCCGGAGTACACGGACCCCTCCGGGTCCGCGCCGACGACGGTGACCTTCCCGCCGCTGACCTCCTTGAGGTACCGGCCGGTGCCGGAGATCGTGCCGCCGGTGCCGACGCCCGCGACGAAATGGGTGATTTTCCCGTCCGTCTGGTCCCAGAGCTCGGGGCCGGTGGTCTCGTAGTGCGAGCGCGGGTTGTTCGGGTTGCTGTACTGGTCGGGCTTCCAGGCACCGGGCGTCTCACGGACCAGTCGGTCCGAGACGTTGTAGTACGAGTCCGGGTGCTCGGGGTCGACGGCCGTGGGGCAGACCACGACCTCCGCGCCGTACGCCCGCAGCACGTTGATCTTGTCGAGCGACACCTTGTCCGGGCAGACGAAGATGCACTTGTAGCCCTTCTGCTGGGCCACGATCGCCAGGCCCACACCGGTGTTGCCGGAGGTGGGCTCGACGATGGTGCCGCCGGGCTGCAGCGCCCCGCTCTCCTCTGCGGCCTCGATCATGCGGACGGCGATCCGGTCCTTCACGGATCCGCCCGGGTTGAAGTATTCGACCTTCGCCAGAACTGTCGCCTGAATGCCTGCGGTCACTCGGTTCAGCTTCACCAGCGGGGTGTTGCCTACGAGGCTGATCATCGAGTCGTGAAATTGCACGTCTTCTCCGGGGTCTCCGTGATGGTGCGGCCCAGACTAGACCGCCGCTCCACCTCCCGTATTCACCATTGGCGGAGATTGAGCAGCACCTGTTACCGGGCAGTTAGCAGATGTACGGACTGAACCGCGCACGGATGTTCGCGCGGATGGCTCTTCGAGGAGGTGGCTGCGACTGTGTCGAGAGCGAGGGTGGCACGGCGAATCGCCGCGGGCGCGGCGTACGGCGGCGGTGGCATCGGGCTGATCGGAGCCGCGACGGTGGGCCTGGTGATCGCGGAGGTGCAGTTGGCGAAACGGGCGGTGGGCGTCTCGGTCGCGCCGATCGCCCCACCGGCGGACGGCCTGTACGGCACGGCCTTCGCCGGCCGGACCGGCCTGCCCCCGCTGCGGCTGGGGGTGCTCGGCGACTCCACGGCGGCCGGCCAGGGCGTACGGCGGGCCGGGCACACCCCGGGCGCACTCCTGGCCTCGGGCCTCGCGGCGGTCGCGGAGCGGCCGGTGGAACTGCGGAACGTGGCGCTCCCGGGCGCGATGTCGGACGACCTGGAACGCCAGGTGTCGCTGCTCGTCCGGGACCCGGTGAACCCGCCGGACGTGTGCGTGATCATGGTCGGCGCGAATGACGTGACGCACCGGATGCCCCCCACGCAGTCCGTACGCCACCTGGCTTCGGCGGTACGGAGGCTGCGCACGGCCGGCGCGGAGGTCGTCGTCGGGACCTGCCCAGACCTGGGCACGATCGAGCCGGTCTACCAGCCGCTGCGGTGGCTGGCCCGCAGGGTCTCGCGGCAGCTGGCGGCGGCGCAGACGATCGGCGTCGTCGAACAGGGCGGGCGGACGGTGTCGCTCGGCGATCTGCTCGGGCCCGAATTCGCGGCGAACCCGCGCGAGCTCTTCGGGCCCGACAACTACCACCCCTCGGCGGAGGGTTACTCGACGGCCGCCATGGCGGTGCTCCCCACCCTGTGCGCGGCACTCGGCCTTTGGCCGGAATCCGACCGGCTGGACGGCTCCCGCGACGAGGGCATGCTGCCGGTCGCCCGTGCGGCGACGAAGGCGGCGGAGGAGGCGGGAACGGAGGTCACGGGCGCACGAGCCCCCTGGGCCCTCCTCAAACACCGCCGCCGCAGGAGGATCCCCACCGCCCCGGACCCGGCCGAAACATCGCCCTCTTCCCGCGGATAACGCGTGCGGGTGCGTCGTGGCTGATCGCGCAGTTCCCCGCGCCCCTAAAAGCCTGCCCCTCAGCCCGCTAGCCCTCTTGGGCAGCGGGGCCGCCCCCCGGGGGCGGGACGGGTGGGCAAGGGGGCGGCCCCCACGCGGAGCACGCCGTCCCGCGACCGCACGCGCTCGCCACCGCCCCGCCCCCCCCCCTGAGCAACCGCTTAGAAGTGCGGCCCGCGTCACACCACCCACCAGGTGACCACCCCCGGTACGGCCCGGTAACTTCGCAGAAGGACCGGCCACTTACCCCCGCACCCCCCAGGAGCCCCGATGCCCGAAGCCGTGATCGTCTCCACCGCCCGCTCCCCCATCGGCCGCGCCTTCAAGGGCTCGCTCAAGGACTTCCGCGCCGACGACCTCACCGCGACCATCATTCAGACCGCCCTCGCCAAGGTCCCCGAGCTCGACCCGCGCGACATCGACGACCTGATGCTCGGCTGCGGTCTCCCCGGCGGTGAGCAGGGCAACAACCTCGGCCGCATCGTCGCCGTGCAGATGGGGATGGACCACCTCCCCGGCTGTACGGTCACCCGCTACTGCTCCTCCTCCCTGCAGACCTCCCGCATGGCTCTGCACGCCATCAAGGCCGGCGAGGGCGACGTCTTCATCTCCGCGGGTGTCGAGATGGTGTCGCGCTTCGCCAAGGGCAACTCCGACTCCCTCCCGGACACGCACAACCCCCTGTTCGCCGACGCCGAGGCCCGTACCGCCGCCGTCGCGACGCAGGAAGGCGCCCACTGGCACGACCCCCGCGAGGACGGCCTCGTACCGGACGCGTACATCTCCATGGGGCAGACGGCCGAGAACCTGGCCCGGCTCAAGGGCGTGACCCGCGCCGACATGGACGCCTTCGGCGTCCGCTCGCAGAACCTCGCCGAGCAGGCCATCAAGAACGGCTTCTGGGAGCGGGAGATCACCCCGGTCACCACCCCCGACGGCACGGTCGTCAGCCAGGACGACGGCCCGCGCGCGAGCGTCACCCTCGAAGGCGTCTCGGGCCTCAAGCCCGTCTTCCGCCCCGACGGCCTCGTCACCGCCGGCAACTGCTGCCCGCTCAACGACGGCGCCGCCGCCCTCGTGATCATGTCCGACACGAAGGCGCGGGAGCTGGGCCTCACCCCGCTCGCCCGCATCGTCTCCACCGGCGTCTCCGGCCTCTCCCCCGAGATCATGGGCTACGGACCGGTCGAGGCCAGCAAGCAGGCGCTGAAGCGCGCCGGGCTGACCGTCGGCGACATCGACCTGGCCGAGATCAACGAGGCGTTCGCCGCCCAGGTGATCCCCTCGTACCAGGACCTCGGCCTGGACCTCGACAAGGTCAACGTCAACGGCGGCGCCATCGCCGTCGGCCACCCCTTCGGCATGACCGGCGCCCGTATCACCGGCACCCTCATCAACAGCCTCCAGTTCCACGACAAGCAGTTCGGCCTGGAGACGATGTGCGTCGGCGGCGGCCAGGGCATGGCCATGGTCATCGAGCGCCTCAGCTGACGACCCGCAACCGGCGACCGACAGTCACCGCCTGACTACCGTCAACCCGTGCGCCCCTGGCCCCCCTTGGTCCCCACGGACTCCCCCCACGGCCAGGGGCGCACCCCCTTTGTGGAACAGCTCACGAATCACCGAGATCACCGAGCGCGCAGCCCGTTCGAAGCGCACAATCATCTGAGCGCAGCTGGTGCGCACTCCCCCGTGCGCCCCGTCAATCGAGTCGCGTCCCAGTCGTGACCCAATCTCCCCCAGGATGTGATCTACCTCCAGGGGGAGGCGGATCACCGCAGGTCACGACTGTTTACGGACGAAAGGCCAGGCACAAAGACCTGTCCAATTCATGACGTAATGCACTGACAGCGAGCGAGCGCACACGGGAAGCTGATGTAGGAAGTTCGGGGGATCGGTCGGGGGACCGATGCCGGCCGGGTTCGCCTCGGAGTTGGCCGGGTTCGTCCAGGGGATCGCAATGAATTCAGGAGTACGTCAGTGAGCGCCATGTCTCTTGCCCTGCTGCTCGCCACCGCTGCTACGGCGGCCGTGGGCGGCGCTGCCCTGCACACCGTCCGCGGACTCCGCGAGGAGGTCGCCGCCCTGCGCGCCGACCGCGCGGCCGACCGCGCGGAAGCGGCGGAACTGCAGGCCAGGGCGGCGCTCTCGGCACTCCCCCAGCAGACCCGCAACGGCGAGAGCGCTGTCACTGCGGCCGCCGAGATACGGGCCGCCGTGACCGAGGCGCTGGCCGAGGAGCGGGAGCGGGAGCTGGCCGAGGCGCGCGCGTTCTGGGCGGCGCAGGAGGCCAGGGACGCGGCCGACGCCCCGTCCCTGCTCGGCGGATTCACCGCGGCCGAGCAGGAGTCCCTCTCGTACTACATGCCGAAGCCGGTCGAGTTCACCGGCCTGCAGGAGGGCGAGCTGGAGGCCCTCCTGGAGGCGACCCGTGCCTACGGCGCCGAGGAGTCGGAGTTCTACCTCTCCATCGAGGAGGAGGAGGCCGCCGAGGTCCAGACGCTGAGGGACGCGCAGAACGGCGCGGTGAAGGACCCCGCCCGCACCTCCGAGGACGACGACACAGACGACGACACGGACGGCGACACGCACGGCGAAACGGACGGCGAAACGGACGACGCGGACGACGACCTGCCGCCCGCCGACTCCGCCGAACTTGCCGCCGCCCGCCGCCGCCACCCCTCGCACCCCGACTTCGTGCCCTTCGTGCCGCAGCCGGCGGCCGCCCCGGTCACCGACCGCGGCGACCGCGGCGACCACGACGCGACGATGGCCAGGCTCGAAGGCCTCGCCGTCACCCGCGCCCCGCTCTCGGACATCCGTCCGGGCCCGCTCGGCACCCTCGACGTGTACGTCTTCGTGGACGGTACGACGCTGTGCATGACCCCCGGCCACCGCGAGACGGCGGAACAGCTCGCGCAGTCGCTGCGCGACGGGAATCCGCCGGTGCTGCTCGGCGGCTCCGGGATCTCGGGAGCGTACGCACTGACGTTCTCGTGCGGCGAGGAGAACGTCTACATCCTCGCGGACCGCGTCATCGCCTCGTACCCCGCGTAACCGGTCCCGTGCGCCCCCACCAGGGGCTTCACAGCCGCTTCTCGACCGCTTCCACCAGCGCCACGGCCTCGTCCAGTTCACCGGGCGGGGCCGTTCCCACGACCAGCGCCAAATCGCGCCCCGCGACGGCCAATTGGTCGGCGACGGCGAAGATGCCCGCGTCCGGCATCGGCAGCGGCTCGCGGCCGGGGAACTCCAGGCGCTGCGCGCGCAGCGCGAATTCCCTGGCCAGCGCCAGTCCTTCGGCGGCCGCGCCGAGGCGCAGCCTGCTCTCGGGGGTGGAGCGCAGCCGGTCGGCGAGCCGCTCCACGGCGGTCAACAGGGGTGTCGTATCCAGCACATCGCGACCCTACGCGCCTCCCCGGGGCTGTTGCCAACAAGCCAACACTCAGGCACGGTGACGTGAAGGACCAGCACCGCGCAATGCCTTCCGGAGGCGCCGATGTCCCAAGTCTTCTCCGAAGAGACCCATCGCAATCTGCTCTCCCGCATCCCCCAATGCACCGGTCGTGAAGTGTCCGACTGGTTGCGCACCGTCGATGACGGGCCCTCCCTCTTCCGCTTCGAGGAAAAGGTGAGCTGGCTCCGCAGCGAGCACAACCTGGCCCACGGTCACGCCAAGGCGATCATCCACGAGTACGACCTGAGGCGGGCCGCCCGCAGGTTCTTCCACTGACCCTCCGACCCACCGCCCCCTACTCCCCCCACCCCCTCCAGCTACCTACGCGAAAGGGCCCGCAGACCGTCCGTACGGTCTGCGGGCCCTTCCCGGCACAACGGTTCTGCTAGTCGTCGCCGCTCAGGATCGAGACGAGACGCAGCATCTCCAGGTAGATCCACACCAGGGTCATGGTGAGGCCGAAGGCCGCCATCCACGACTCCTCGCGCGGGGCGCCGTACGCGATGCCGTCCTCGACCTGCTTGAAGTCCATGGCGAGGAAGAACGCACCGAGCAGCACGCCCACGATGCCGAAGATGATGCCCAGGCCGCCGCTGCGGAAGCCGAGGCCGTCACCGCCGCCGAACACCATGAACAGCAGGTTCACGGAAGTGAGCACCAGGAAGCTGATCGCGGCGATCATCACGAAGCGCGTGAAGCGGGCCGTGACGCGGACGATCCGGGTCTTGTACAGCACGAGCATGGTGACGAAGACCGCCATCGTGCCCAGCACCGCCTGCATCGCGGCGCCCTCTGCGATGTACGTGTTGACGTAATTGCTGATCGCGCCGAGGAAGAGACCCTCGAAGGCCGCGTACGCCAGGATCAGCGCCGGAACGGGCTTGCGCTTGAACGACTGGATCAGGCCGAGCACCATCGCGATGACGGCCGCACCGATGGCGAGGCCGAGGCTCATCTGCGTGACCCACGCCACGGTCGCGCCCGCGACCACGAGGCCGAGCGTGATGGCCGTGCGCGTGACGACGTCGTCCATCGTCATGACGCTGCCGCGCGGCGGTGCCACCGGGGCGCCGTACTGGTCCTGCTGGGCGTACGGGTTGGTCGCGTACGGGTTCGTCGCGTCCTGGGCGTACGGATTGCCCTGGGCGTAGGGGTTGCCCTGGGTACCCACGGCGGGGCCCCCGGCCTGCGGCTGCTGCGCGTTGAACCCCGCGCGGCCGTTGTCGCGGCTGAACCCCCGTCGCGAGAAGACCGGGTTGCTGCTCCTCATCTCACTCCTCCATGGCCACCGTGTGCGACCTTGCTGTCAAGAGTAATGGGGTCGCAAAGAAACCACCCCTGTACCCAAGGAGGATCTTTCCCCGATCCTGACAGCCGACGCAACGGCAAAGGTATTCCCAGAAGGCTCCACGACCCGGGGCCCTCCGGGAACCTGCCGCGGCCGAGCCGCCCCCGCGATCCAGCGGACCAGGACCACCCGCGAAGCGGAAGCGGCCGTCGCCCGACCCGGCCTTCTGTCCGCACGCCGGAGAACGTGAATGTGCCCGGAACCGGACTCGAACCGGTACGCCCCCGAGGGGCAGCGAGGTTTAAGCTCGCCGTGTCTGCATTCCACCATCCGGGCCGGGCGCGAGGCCGCGACAACGGCTCTGAGCCTATCCGCAGAGATTCCCCGGACAGCCGCGCATCGGCCCAACGCTGTCTTATTTTATGGATGCTTGATGGAGCGTCAGTAGAGCGGCAGGGTCGGCGGCAAGGGCCGTAGCTGGCACGGGCCCGTTGCACCCTGTGTCGGAGCGTGCACGGGATTGACGGAAACTCGACCTCTTGTGCCCGGGTCTGCGGGGGACTGCCATGGACTGCCGCCCTGTCGGGCAGCTCCTGGCACGGTTCCGGTCTCGGGGTCGCCGTCATACTCAAGGAGGACCGAAGTCTCCGTGGGTCAGACCGGAGACTGTCAAGGGAACCGCCATGCGGAGGGACTCGCGGACGTAAAAGCGACGTGAGGATAAGAAGCGTCCCCCCAAGCGTCCCGACAGGAGCTCCCCCATGACCACGTACACCCAGCAGTCCACGCACCGCGCCACCTCGGTGGCCGCACGCGCCACCGAGCTGTCCAAGGTCTACGGGCAGGGCGAGACCCAGGTCGTCGCGCTGGACCGGGTGACGGTCGACTTCCGGCAGGGCGAGTTCACCGCGATCATGGGCCCGTCGGGTTCCGGCAAGTCGACGCTGATGCACTGCGTGGCCGGGCTGGACTCCTTCTCGTCCGGTTCCGTAATGATCGGTGAGACCGAGCTCGGGACGCTGAAGGACAAGCAGCTCACGCAGCTGCGGCGGGACAAGATCGGCTTCATCTTCCAGGCGTTCAACCTGCTGCCGACGCTGAACGCGCTGGAGAACATCACGCTGCCGATGGACATCGCCGGCCGCAAGCCCGACAAGGCGTGGCTGGACAAGGTCATCGAGATGGTCGGGCTCTCGGCACGGCTGAAGCACCGTCCCTCCGAGCTGTCCGGCGGCCAGCAGCAGCGGGTGGCCGTGGCGCGTGCGCTGGCCAGCCGTCCGGAGATCATGTTCGGCGACGAGCCGACCGGAAATCTGGACTCCCGCTCCGGCGCCGAGGTCCTGGGCTTCCTGCGCAATTCGGTACGGGAGCTGGGGCAGACCGTCGTCATGGTGACGCACGACCCGGTGGCCGCCTCGTACGCGGACCGCGTGATCTTCCTGGCCGACGGCCGGATCGTCGACGAGATGCTGCATCCCACCGCGGACGGCGTCCTCGACCGGATGAAGGACTTCGACGCCGTGGGCCGTACGAGCTGACGCACCCGCTCCGCCCCGTTCCCCCCTTCCCGGCCCTCTCCCACCAGGACGTAACCCCCATGCTCCGCACCGCCCTGCGCAATGTGCTCGCGCACAAGGCCAGGCTGCTGATGACCGTGCTCGCCGTCATGCTCGGCGTCGCCTTCGTCTCCGGCACCCTGATCTTCAGCGACACCCTCCACAACGCCTTCCGCCAGCAGTCCAACAAGGGTCTCGACAAGGTGGCCGTCGGAGTCGAGGACTACGGCAGCCGCCCCGACGACGCCGAACAGCGGCCCGGTATCAGCCAGGCCCAGGTCGCCAAGATCGCGGCAGTGCCCGGCGCGGACACGGCCACCGGCCTGGTCAACGGCTTCGCGGGGGCCGCCGACCGCGACGGCAAGCTCATCGCCCAGGGCTGGTCCAACAGGGGCGGCAACTTCTTCCCCGGCAAGGACGGCAAGGACTGGCGCTACGCCTTCACCGGCGGCCACGGCCCGGCCGACTCCGGGGAGATCGCACTCGACAGGGGGACCGCCGAGAAGGGCGGCTACCAGGTCGGCGACAAGGTCCGCATCGCCACCAACCGGCCGGTGAAGGAGTACACCCTCGCCGGTGTCTTCACCACCGACCAGGGCGAGGTCAACTCCGGTGGCAGCCTCGTGCTGTTCGACACCCGGACCGCCCAGGAGCTCTTCCTCAAGCCCGGCTTCTTCTCCTCCGCCCTGGTGACCGCCGGACCCGGCGCCGACCAGGCCGCACTGCAGAACGCGATCACGCCGCTGGTGTCCAAGGACGCCACCGTGCGGACCGGCACCCAGCTCGCCGCCGAGGAGGAGCAGTCGGTCACCGAGTCGACCAAGACCCTCACCCAGATCCTGCTGGGCTTCGCCGGCATCGCGCTGTTCGTCGGGGTCTTCCTGATCTCCAACACCTTCACCATGCTGGTCGCCCAGCGCACCAAGGAACTCGCGCTGATGCGGGCGGTGGGTGCCTCCCGCAAGCAGATCACCCGCTCGATCCTGGCCGAGGCCGGCATCGTCGGCCTGATCGCCTCGGTGATCGGCTTCGCCGTCGGCCTCGCCATGGCCTCGGGTCTGGACCCGCTCATGAAGGCCCTCGGCGCCCAGCTTCCTTCGGGACCGCTGGTCGTCGGCCCGACCCCGGTGATCGCCTCCCTCGCCGTCGGCGTACTGATCACGATGTTCGCCGCCTGGCTGCCCGCCCGCCGCGCCGCGAAGATCCCGCCGGTCGCCGCGATGAGCAGCGTGCACGCCACTCCCTCCATGAAGTCCCTGGTCGTACGGAACGTCATCGGCGCCCTCGTCACCGCCGTCGGTGCGGCCACCGTCGTCGGCGGCGCGGCCATGGGCAAGGACACGGGCCGGGTACTCATCGGGGCCGGCGCGTTCCTGGCCCTGATCGGCATCATCATCCTGATCCCGCTGCTGTCGCGGCCGGTGATCGCCCTGGTCCGTCCGTTCCTGAACCGGGTCTTCAAGATCTCCGGCAAGCTGGCCGGCCTCAACTCGGTCCGCAACCCGCGCCGCACCGGCGCCACCGCGTCCGCGCTGGCCATCGGCCTCACCCTGGTCACCGGGCTCACCGTGCTCGGCGTCACCATGGGCCGGGCCATCGACAAGCAGACCACCGAGGTGATCAAGGCCGACTACATGGTCACCATGGCCAACAAGTCCTCCATGGACAGGTCCGTCATCGACACGCTCGCCAAGGCGAAGGGCGTCAGCGCCTCCTCCCCGCAGCAGTACGGCACCCTTGAGGGGCCGGGCAACTCCGGCCAGAACGCGGTCGGCGTCACCCCGGGCGACGTCGAGAAGGTCCTCAACCTCTCCGTCGTCGACGGCTCGCTGAGCGGCCTGGCCCGCGGTGAGGTCGCGGTCGACGAGAAGACCGCCGCGAGCGAAGGCTTCCGGGTCGGCCAGACCCTGGACATGGCCTACGAGGACGGCAAGAAGACCAAGCTCACCATCGGTGGCATCTACCGCCACAACGACTACCTCAGCGGCATCATGATCGACGACAGGCTCCTGGCCAAGCACGTCGAGAAGCCGATCATCTACTCGGTGTACGTGTCCATGGACGGCGGCCCGAGCGCGGCCAACGCGCAGTCCCTCATCGACTCGCTCGGCAAGAACCCGGCGATCGTCATCATGGACAGCGACGACATCCGCAACGAGTTCGGCGGCGTCGTCAACCAGATGCTCAACATCATGTACGGCCTGCTCGCCATGGCGCTGATCATCGCCGTGCTGGGTGTCGTCAACACCCTCGCGATGTCCGTCTTCGAGCGCCAGCAGGAGATCGGCATGCTGCGGGCGATCGGCCTGGCACGCGGCAAGGTCAAGACCATGATCCGCCTGGAGGCCGTGGTGATCTCGGTGTTCGGCGCGGTGGTCGGTGTGGTCCTCGGTACGTTCCTGGCCTGGGCCATCGGCCAGACGGTCAAGGACCAGATCGCCGGCTACTCGCTGGTCATTCCGTGGGACCGCATCGGCATCTTCCTGGTGCTGGCAGGCGTGGTCGGCGTACTGGCCGCGATGTGGCCGGCCCGCAGTGCGGCGCGGCTGAACATGCTCTCCGCGATCAAGGCCGAGTAGCCCGGCGGGACCACCGGGACAAGGGGACCACCGGGACAGGGACCACCGGGACAGAGCAGCGGCCCCCACGACGTGTCGGACACGTCGTGGGGGCCGCTGTCGTGCGTACGCGCGTTACGAGCCCTTGCAGTAGCTCATGATCTTCGCGTGGTTCTCCTTGAACTGGTCGTAGAGCGCCGCATTGTCGATCTTCAGCAGCGTCTCGTCGTTGGCGCGCAGCGCCGCGTAGCTGTAGTTGTGGCTGCCGGTGAAGACCAGCTTGCGGCCGGTCTTTCCCTCGTAAGTGCCGTTCACCAGCACGTACTTGGAGTGCAGTCCGACCGGGTTCTTGCCGGGCCTGGCCTCCGCGCACTCGACGCGCTCGGTGAGCTTGCCCGCGAGGATCCCGGAGACGTCGGCGCTCATCGACTTACCGCCGTCGTTGGCGAGGATCACCTTGCAGCCGGCCGACTTCATCGACACCAGCTTGCTCGCGACCTCACGGCGCGAGAAGAGGTTGGCGGCCACCCGCACCTCGGTGCCGGCCCCGCAGTCGACGTTGCCGAGGATGAGGGAGATCGTGTCGGTGGAGGCGTCGTTGTTCCAGCTCTTGCCCGCCGCTTCCTTGCGCGGGAAAAAGTACGTCTTGTACGCGCCCGCCGACGGCGTCTGGTAGTAGTCGTTGTTCACCTGCCGCTTGGCCAGGTCGGCGAAGTAGCCCTGGTAAATGCCGTAGAGACCGGCGTCGACGATGGTGACCGCGTTGTTGAACAGGTCGGTGCGCTGGAGGCTCGTCATGTTCGCCGAGGCCTGTACGACGACGTTCTTGGTGCCGCCGGTCTCGGAGAACAGCCAGAACTTGTTGTGGTTGATCGAGCCGTCCTCGGAACCGTCCACCAGCTCGCGCGAGCCGATACAGCCGCGGTTGGCGCCGCAGTTGGTCACGAAGGAGCCCTTGGACTGGTCCGTGCCCAGCGCCGCCTTCAGGGCGTCGTACTGGCCGCCGGCGCCGGTCGCCGCGTTGTCGATGACGATCTTGACGTTGACGCCGCGGTTCTTGGCGTCCGCGAGTGCGCCCGAGACCTGGGTGTCGGTGAAGGAGTAGAGCCCGGCGGTGATGGTGGAACCCGCCGCTGCCCCCTCGATGAGACCCTTCACGTGGTCGCGGATCCGGCTCTGGGCCGCGCTGTCGCCCGCCGGGTCGTTGAACGTCGCGGTCGTCGTCACGGCTGCCGCCGCCTCGGGCGCGGCGCCCGCGAAGGCCACGGCCGGGACGGTCAGGGCGGCGACCGCCGCTCCCGTCCCCCACAGCCACATCCGCTTCGTACGCGTGCTCTTGCGGTGCTCCACGTCGCTTTCCCCTCTTCACTTGACGTGTCCGTACGTGACTTCCGTACATGACGGAACTCCGTGCCGGGGCCCGGAGGCCCTGATCACGGAGTTCCGCAAAAGCTCAACGTATCTTCGCGTCAGGGGGGTTCAAACACCCTCCCTCAGGTGGTCACTCACTCCCCCCACTCCACACACGGGCCCGCAGCGGCATGCCAGACGCCCCCGAGTCCGCCGGGCGGACAACCAGGATCTGGTTGACGCCTATCTTGTTGCGCTCGAAGGAGAGCGCGGAGGCCGCCATGTAGAGCCGCCAGACGCGGGCCCGGCCCGGGGTGACCGTCCGCAGGGCGGCGTCCCAGTTCTTCTCCAGGTTGGCGACCCAGTGACGCAGGGTCAGCGCGTAGTGCTCGCGGATCGACTCCAGGTCGCGGACCTCGAAGCCGGCGTCCTCCAGGAGGCCCACGGTGCGTCCCGCCGGTGCCAGTTCGCCGTCCGGGAAGACGTAGGAGTCGATGAACTCGTCGACGTGGTAGGTGCCTTCGTCGGCGATCGGCCGCCGGGCGATCTGGTGGTTGAGCAGCCTGCCGCCCGGCTTGAGGAGGGCGTACAGGGCGGCCGCGTACTCGCCGTACTGGACGGAGCCGACGTGCTCGGCCATCCCGATCGAGGAGATCGCGTCGTACGGACCGTCCCGCACGTCGCGGTAGTCCTGCACCCGGATCTCGATGCGGTCGGTGAGGCCCTCCTCGGCGATGCGCTTGCGGGCGAAGGCGGCCTGCTCGGTGGAGAGCGTCACGCCGGTGACGTGGACGCCGTACGTACGGGCCGCGTGGATCGCCATCGAGCCCCAGCCGCAGCCCACGTCCAACAGCCGCTGCCCCGGCTGCAGATCGAGCTTGCGGGCGATCAGGTCGAGCTTGTCGCGCTGGGCGTCCTCCAGGGTGGCGTCCGGGTCGGGGAAGTAGGCGCAGGAGTAGACCATGGACGGGCCGAGGACCAGGGAGTAGAAGTCGTTGCCCACGTCGTAGTGGTGACTGATCGACTCCTTGTCCCGGCGCTTGGTGTGCAGCCTGCCGGTACGGCGGCGCAGCTCCTCGGGCGGCGGGGGCGGCGGCGGGAACGGGCCGCCGAGCTTCAACAGGCCGCGGGCGGCGGCCCGCAGCTTGGGGTCGCGGGCCGGGTGGACGGCGTCCTTGACGTCGCCGTCGCGCTCCCAGATCAGCCCGGCGAGCAGGTCCAAGCCCTCGTACAGATCCCCTTCCACGTCGATCTCACCGGCCACCCAGGCGCGGGCGAGCCCCAGCTCCCCGGGCTTCCAGAGCAGCCTGCGCAGCGCCCGGCGGTCGTGGATCGCGAGGGCCGGGGCGCCGGGCGGGCCCGCCTCGCTGCCGTCCCAGGCGCGGATGCGGACCGGGAGCGGGGCGGAGAGGAGTTCCTCGGCAAGACGGGTCAGCCGCAGCGCGGCATCGGCCATGGTGCACACCTCCATGTCGTCCATGTCGTATGTCATCGACGTACTAGTGGGACTAACACCGGCCGGTGGCTGCCGCATCCCGATTCGCATCACGAGAAGGCAAAATAGATGTCTTTTGCATCTACATGCGTGCGGACACGCCGAAAGGGCCGCCCGCACCACGGATGGCGGACGGCCCTTTCGGGATCAGAACTCGTTCGGTTGTGCAGCAGCCGCGGGTGAGGCAGTTACTGGTGAAGCAGTCGCCTACGAAGCGTCAGGAGGCCTTGGCCTCGGTCTTCTTCGGCTCGGCCGCGGCCGGGACCTTCACCGCGTCGACCGGAGCCGGCGCCGGCTTGGCGGCCTCGTAGAACTCCTCGCGGGGAGTCTCCATGGCGCCGAGCGAGACGACCTCGCGCTTGAGGAACATCCCCAGCGTCCAGTCGGCCAGCACGCGGATCTTGCGGTTGAACGTCGGCATCGCCATGCCGTGGTAGCCGCGGTGCGCGTACCAGGCGAGCCGGCCCTTGAGCTTGATCTTCATCTTGCCCATGACGATCATCGCGACGCCCTTGTGCAGGCCGAGACCCGCGACCGCGCCCTTGTTGGCGTGGCTGTACTCCTTCTGCGGGAAGCCCCGCATGCCGGAGACCACGTTGTCGCCGAGGACCTTGGCCTGGCGCAGCGCGTGCTGGGCGTTCGGCGGGCACCAGGCGTTCGGGTTGCCCGCCTTGCGGCCGACCAGGTCCGGAACCTGGGCGTTGTCGCCACCGGCCCAGATGTAGTCGGTGCCCTGCACCTGGAGGGTGGCCTGGGTGTCGACGTGGCCGCGCGGGCCGAGCGGCAGGCCGTAGCGGGCCAGAGCCGGGTTGGGCTTGACGCCCGCGGTCCACACGATGGTGTTGGAATCGACCTCGAGGCCGTTCTTCAGCACGACGTGGCCGTCGACGCAGGAGTCCATCGACGTCGAGAGGTGAATCTCGATGCCGCGGCTCTCCAGGTGCTCCTTGCCCCAGCGGCCCAGCTCCGGGCCCACCTCGGGAAGGATCTTGTCGGCGGCGTCGACGAGGACGAACCGCATGTCGTCGCGCGAGACGTTGCTGTACTGCTTGGCCGCGTCGCGGGCCATGTCCTCGACCTCGCCGATTGTCTCCGCACCCGCGAAGCCACCGCCGACGAAGACGAACGTCAGCGCGCGGCGCCGGACGTCCTCGTCGGTCGTGGAGTCGGCCTTGTCGAGCTGCTCGATGACGTGGTTGCGCAGGCCGATGGCCTCCTCGACGCCCTTCATGCCGATGCCCTGCTCGGCGAGGCCGGGGATCGGGAAGGTGCGGGAGACCGCGCCGAGCGCGACGACCAGGTAGTCGAAGGGCAGCTCGTACGCCTCGCCGACGAGCGGCGAGATCGTGGCGACCTTGCGGTCCTGATCGATGGTGGTGACCCGACCGGTGAGCACCTCGGCCTTGGGAAGGACGCGTCGCAGTGGTACGACGACGTGCCTCGGCGAGATGTTGCCGGCGGCGGCTTCGGGGAGGAAGGGCTGGTAGGTCATGTACGAGCGCGGGTCGACGACCGTGACGGTCGCTTCCGCATAACGCATCTTCTTGAGAATGCGTCGTGCCGCGTACAGGCCTACGTACCCACCGCCTACTACGAGGATCCTGGGACGCTCCGTGGTGCTCATGCAATCGAGTATCCACCCCTCGGCGGGGGGTACCTCGTGAGCCCCTTCACAAGCTCTGCGGGACCCTCTGCTACACTCCGCGGCCCACGTGACTCAGGTCATGCTGCGAGGAGGGAACCACCGGGCGTCGGGGGTCGTTGAAAACCCCCTCCCAACTGGCCTGATGGCCCCTCACGGGCACTGGACCACTTACGCGATTCATACATCCGAAACACGCCCGGAACCGTCCGTTATGCACGCACTCGAGGCCGCCGCGCCGTCCGATCGGCTCCTGGACGTAAAAAAGGGGCCCCACGGGCCCCTTTTCCTTGTGAAGAACTTCACGAAGTTCGTTCGACGCGCTCTCGCGTCAGGCTACGGACCACCCGATGCCGTCCAGAATGTCGTGTTCCGAGACCACGACCTCGGCGGCTCCGGCGCGCTCCATGAGGGCGAGCAGGATGAGCGATCCGGCGACGATGACGTCCACCCGGCCCGGGTGCATGGCGGGGATCGCCGCCTTCTCGTCGTGCGTGGCGCCGATCAGCATCCCGGTGATCTCGCGGACCTTGTCGTACGGGATCCGGGCGTGGTGGATCGCCGACGGGTCGTACTCGGGGAGTCTCAGCGCGATCGCCGCGACGGTGGTGACGGACCCGGCGAGGCCGACGAGGGTGCGGGGGGAGCCGTCGGCCAGTGGCACGGTCCGCGCGGCCAGGTCGAGGGCGGCCTCGATGTCCTCGCGGATCGCGGCGACCTGCTCGGGGGTGGCCGGACTGGCCGGCTGGTGCCGCTCGGTCAGCCGTACGCAGCCGATGTCGACGGAGCGGGCGGCGCCGACCGTGTCACGGCCGACGACGAGCTCCGTGGAGCCGCCGCCGATGTCGGCGACCAGATAGTCCCCGCCCAGGCCCGCCAGCTCCTTCGTGGCGCCCGTGAAGGAGAACTCGGCCTCCTGGTCGCCGGAGATCACCTCGGGCTCGACGCCCAGGATGTCCAGGACGCCGGAGACGAACTCGTCGCGGTTCTCGGCGTCCCGGGAGGCGGAGGTGGCCACGAAGCGGACCTTCTCCGCCCCGTGGGCCTTGATGATCTCCGCGTACTCGCGGCAGGCGGCGAAGGTGCGCTCCAGCGCCTCGGGGGCGAGACGGCCGGTGCGGTCCACGCCCTGGCCGAGCCGGACGATGGTCATCCGGCGGTCCAGGTCGACCAGCTCGCCCGTCGCAGGGTCCGCGTCGGCGACGAGCAGCCGGATGGAGTTCGTACCGCAGTCGATGGCGGCGACCCGGGTCACTTGGCGGCCTCCTCGGCCTGGTCCGTGCACGGGGTGACGCAGGGGCCCTTCGCCCACCACTCGGGCAGGAGCGCCAGCGCCTCGTCGCCGAAGGGGTTCACGCCGGGGCCCGCGACCAGCGAGTGGCCGACGAGGACGTGCAGGCACTTCACGCGGTCGGGCATCCCGCCGGCGCTGGGGAAGCCCACCAGCTCCTCGATCTCGTCGCGCCGCTTCAGGTAGTCCTCGTGCGCGGCCCGGTAGGTGTCCGCCAGCTCCTGGTCGGTGGACAGCCGCGCCTGCATCTCCTTCATCAGACCGGAGCCCTCCAGAGTGCCGATGGCGCCCGTGGCCCGCGGGCAGGTCATGTAGTAGAGCGTGGGAAACGGCGTGCCGTCGTCCAGCCGCGGGGCCGTCTCGACCACGTCGGGGTTGCCGCAGGGGCAGCGGTGCGCGATCGCGCGCAGCCCGCGCGGCGGGCGGCCGAGCTGGAGCTTGAACGCCTCGATGTCCCGGTCGGTGGGCTCGGTGCGCGGCGTGGTCGGGGGCGGGGTGTGCATGCGTGCCTTCTGTCGGTCTGTTTTGTCTCGTACGGAGAGTGGTTCTACGGTTCCTGGCGGTCGGCCTCGTCGACGCCGCCCCAGACGTTGGAGTACCAGGGCCGGTCGGCGGCCCCGCCCTCGCCCGGCCGCTCGGCGCCGCCGGACGCGTCCGGGTCGTACATGGTGAAGCCGGTCTCGCCCGGCTTCACGTAGTGCAGGTGCTCGCGGGAGAGCCGCACGATGTACGCGTCGTCCTGGAGCCGCGCCTTGGCGTCGCGGAGCTGCTCGACGCGGAGCGCCGCCTCGTTCCTGGCCTGCTCCTGGTCGGCGATCTCGGTGCGCTGCGAGAAGTAGCTCCGTATCGGATACGCGAGTGCCACCACCAGCGTGCAGACCACCAGGACCAGCAGCGCCGCCCGGCCCGTGAGCCGGGAGCGGCGGGCCTGGCGGCGGGTCTGGGAGCGGTAGACGCGGGCGGCGGTCTGCTCGCCGAGCAGCCGCAGCCTGGTCGTGGTGGAGAACCGGTCGCGGTTGCCCTTCGCGGCCATCCGTTGTCCCTCCCCGTTACGCGCCGACGTCCCCGCACACGGTACGCGACCGGGTACGGGGACGTACGGAGGCTTAGCCCCTCGGGAGGGTACGAGCGACCCTCAGGACGGGATCAGCCCTTGAAGCGGGGGAACGCCGAGCGGCCGGCGTACACCGCGGCGTCGTCGAGGATCTCCTCGATGCGCAGCAGCTGGTTGTACTTGGCGACGCGGTCCGAGCGGGCCGGGGCGCCGGTCTTGATCTGGCCGCAGTTCACCGCGACGGCGAGGTCGGCGATGGTGACGTCCTCGGTCTCGCCTGAGCGGTGGCTCATCATGCACTTGAAGCCGTTGCGCTGGGCCAGCTCGACGGCGTCCAGCGTCTCGGTGAGCGAGCCGATCTGGTTGACCTTGACGAGCAGGGCGTTCGCGGAGTTCTCCTCGATGCCGCGGGCCAGGCGCTCCGGGTTGGTGACGAAGAGGTCGTCGCCGACGATCTGGACCTTGGAGCCCAGCTTGCCGGTGAGGACCGCCCAGCCCGCCCAGTCGTCCTCGTACAGCGGGTCCTCGATGGAGACCATCGGGTACGCGGAGACGAGCTCCTCGTAGTACTCGGTCATCTCGGCGGCCGAGCGGGACTTGCCCTCGAACTCGTACTTGCCGTCCTTGTAGAACTCGGAGGCGGCGACGTCGAGTGCGAGCGCGATCTGCTCGCCGGGGATGTAACCGGCCTGCTTGATGGCCTCGACGATGAGGTCGAGCGCGGCGCGGTTGGACTCCAGGTTCGGGGCGAAGCCGCCCTCGTCGCCGAGGCCGGTGGACAGGCCCTTGGTCTTCAGCACCTTCTTGAGGGTGTGGTAGACCTCGGCGCCCCAGCGAAGGGCCTCGGAGAAGGACTCCGCGCCGATCGGGGCGATCATGAACTCCTGGATGTCGACGTTGGAGTCGGCGTGCGACCCACCGTTGAGGATGTTCATCATCGGGACGGGCAGCAGGTGCGCGTTCGGGCCACCGAGGTAGCGGAACAGCGGCAGGTCGCTCGCCTCGGAGGCCGCGTGGGCCACCGCGAGGGAGACGCCCAGGATGGCGTTGGCGCCGAGGGAGCCCTTGTTCTCGGTGGCGTCGAGGTCGAACATCGCCTGGTCGATCAGGCGCTGCTCGGTCGCGTCGTAGCCGACGAGCTCCGGGCCGATCTGCTCGATGACGGCGAGAACGGCCTTCTCGACACCCTTGCCCATGTAGCGGTTGGGGTCACCGTCACGAAGCTCGATGGCTTCGAAGGCACCGGTGGAGGCGCCGGACGGAACAGCAGCACGACCGGTGCTGCCGTCGTCGAGGCCGACCTCGACCTCGACCGTGGGATTGCCTCGGGAGTCCAGGATTTCCCGGGCTACGACGACGTCGATGGACGGCACGAGCATCTCCTTATGGGATGTGACGCTGAAGCAGAGTGCAGGGTCGCTTTCGGCCTTGCGACATGAGCCTAACCGGATCACGGGCATCAACCGGCCGTCGGACCGCCCGCTGGGACGAAAAGATGCCCGAATGCCTGTATTACAGGACGAAGGGCCCATGGATCGTCGCCGCGCGTTACGGACACGTTCACTCAGTGTGCGTACGGGCCCTGCACATATGAGGGGACGCGGACACAAAAGGGCCCCGGCCCGGCGCGTACAGGGGGAAGTCGCGCCCGGCCGGGGTCCAGGAGTGCGGAACGGACGGGGGTGGGCCGTCCGTTCCACGGGGCGGAGACCGGGCGGGGGTGGGCCGCCGGGGTCTCCGCGGGGTCAGCTCAGGTGGAGCTGCTGACCCGGGAAGATGAGGTCGGCGTCGGTGACGACTCCCTCATTCAGGTCGAGGATGTGCTGCCAGCCGCCCTTGACGTGCTTCGCCTCGGCGATCTTGCCGAGGGTGTCGCCGGCCTTCACCTTGTACTCGCCGTCACCCTTGCGGATCGGGGCGGAGGGCTTGGCGGCGGCCTTGGGGGCCTCGGACTTCGGGGCCTGACGGGCCTCGGAGCGGGAGGCGGGGGCCTCGGAGCGGCGCTCCTGCTTCGGGGCGGACTTCTGCGCGCCCGAGCCGGTGCTGACGCCCGGGTCGACACCGTCGTTGCTGAGGTTGCCGGCGCCCGCACAGGCCCAGGCACCCGGGCCCTGGATCTTGAGGAGCTGCTCGGCGGTGGCTATCTGCTGGCCCTTGGACGCCTGGTCGGCGCGCGGCGCGTACTTGGTGCCGCCGGCGGCCGCCCACGAGGAGTTCGTGAACTGCAGGCCGCCGTAGTAGCCGTTGCCCGTGTTGATGGACCAGTTGCCGCCGGACTCGCACTGGGCGACGGCGTCCCAGGTGTCCACGGAGGCGGCGGAGGCCGAGGAGGCCCCCATCAGCGGAGCGGCGACCGCGACACCGGTGACGCCCGCGAGGGTGGCGACACGGGTGGCCTTGGACGGACGGCGGTGCTTGCCCTTGCCAATGAAAAGCGACATGGATATCCCCTCACCGACGCCTTCGAGGTGAGCTGTCGGGTTCGGGCTGTGAGTTCGCCCGGCCTCCGGTCGGGGCCGCCCAGTTGCTGCGGTCCTTCTCGAAGGCTTCACCCCAAGCCGTTCCTCGTACGTCTCTCAACGTCCGGGCCCGGCACTTACCTTGGGTCCCCCGCTCCTGCCTACGGCGCTTTCGCGACGACTGCTTCCGAGGCCCACCGGCAGGATTCGGCGTGCGGGCTCCGGTGCTCACCGGTGGCGAGCGAGGACGACCGAATCACAGGAGCCCCCGATGTTCAAAGAGGCACATCGGGGACATTCAGCCCCTACTTGCCCTCTCCGCGCAGTCGTTTACGCAGGTCAGAGGGGGCACAGCGGGAGCTTCCGGCAGGGACACGCCAGTTGGGGCAGAGAGACTCATGTCTCACTTGCGCAGAACCGGACATAAAGCCCCGAACTACCCGTGTTTCGCGCCTACTTTTCACTCAGGTCGAGGCTCTGGCCAGGCTTGATGAGGTCCGGATCGTCGCCCACGGCGTTGCGGTTCGCCTCGTAGAGCGCGGGCCAGCCGCCGGGCACGTGCGCCTCGTCGGCGATGTGCCAGAGGTTGTCACCGGGGCGCACGGTGTAGTTGCCGCGCTCGGGCGCGGAGCCGTCCGCACCCTTGTCGCCGCCGCGGGAGGCGTGGCGACCCGCGTCGCGCCCGTCGGTCTCGTCCGGAGTAGCCGAATTGTCCGGTACGGGAAGGGAGTTCTCAGGAGCGGGCTCACCACGGTGCTTGCCCGGGTTGGCGGGCGTGGCCGGTGTGGCGGGCGTGACGGGCGTCGTGGGCCCGGCCGACGCGTCCGGGGACTCGGGCGTACCGGGAGTCTGCGCACCAGGCGTGATGGCGCCGCGGGACGGCAGTTCGGCGCCCGGGGTGGTCGGGCCGGTGCTGGGCTCGATGCTGGAGCCCGGGGCCGGCTCGACGGGCAGCTCGCTGCCCGGGGAGGCGGGGGTGGCCGGAGTGGCGGGGGTGGTGGGCGCGCCGGGGGTCGTCGGCTTCCCCGTCTCCGCACCCGCATGCGTACCCGTACCCGCTTCCGGGGTGTCCCGGTGTGCGTCCGTGCCGGGAGTGTCCGGCTTCGCGGAGCCTGCCGGGGGCTTGGGCGGTGCGCTGGTGTCCGTACCGGGGTCGGCCGCGTCGACGCCGCCGGAAGCGGAACCGGAATCGGAGCCGCCGCCCGGGGCGAGCCCGGAGACGCCGGCGCAGCTCGGCCAGCCCTGCGGACCCTCGGCGGTGAACACCTTCTCGGCGACCTTGATCTGCTGGGCGCGGCTGGCGAGGTCGGGGCGCTGGGCGTACGCACCGCCGCCGTACTGGTCCCACTTCTCCTGCGAGAACTGGAGCCCGCCGTAATAGCCGTTGCCGAGGTCGGCACTCCACATGCCGCCGCTCTCGCACTCGGCGACGCGGTCCCAGGTGTTCGACTCTGCCGCACTGGCACTGGTCGCGCCCAGGAGCGGAATCGCGAGGGCGGATCCGGTCACCCCTGCCGCGACGATAAGAGCGGGTGCCTGACGCGGGCGGCGGTGTTTACCGTTCCCGGAGCGCATGCGGTTGCCTTTCAGCTGACGGTGACCCGGCTTCTGGCCGTAACTGCCGGGTCGCCCGTGAACGTAGCCGCAGTCGAACACCCGTCACAAGTCGATGCAGTGCAGATCACGCGAAGGTCACATGGCTGATGGTCTGTCAGTTTCAGCTACCCGCACGGCTCCCCCGAACTCGACCGGGAGGGTGCGCAGTCCGCGCATAATGAGACCGCCTCGCCACCGCAAATCGGCAGGATCTTCCGCGAGTTGCAGGTCAGGGAGACGGGTCAGGAGAGTCGCGAGTGCCGTCTGCGCTTCGAGACGCGCGAGGGGGGCACCGAGGCAGTAGTGAATGCCGTGCCCGTATCCGAGGTGCTGGTTGTCCCGACGGCTGAGATCGAGGGTGTCCGGATCCTGGAACCTTTCGTGTCGTCCGGCCAGTGTCAGCGCTGCAGGACCAGACGTCGCCTCCCTGCACTCCCGCCTACCCGCGCGGCCCCTGGGCGACAGGCCCGGAACGGAGCTGAACGGTCACGGCGAGTCCAGGCAGCCGGGGGCGCTGGTACGCCGGAGTACCCCGGGTACTCGCCTGCAGCGTGCTCATGACTGCGGGCCACAGCCCTTCCTGCCACCACTTCAACTGGCGTGTACGAATGGGGTCGACGGCTCCCCAGGTGAGGGGCATGTCTCGCCACCCCAGACCCTGGCGAAGCCTGTGCAGCATGCCGCAGAACTGCTGACGGATGTCGTACTTGCCGACGAAGTGCTTCTTCGACAGGTATGGACGCAGCATGTCGAGTACGGCCTGCCACTCCGTATCCGTCGGATCCGGGGGACCAGCGTTCCGGTCTCCCGGTGCCACTCGCTGACCTCGCACTTGACCCCGGGCTTGAGCAGCCTCTCCCTCACGCCGACGCGCACCTCGATGTGGAACAGGTCGAAGAACTCCTTGCGCTCCTCGAACGACAGGGCAGCCACGCCCTCACTGCCGTTCCCGACGAAACCGTCGAAGTCGCGGGCGCGGCGCTCGTGTGCGGCGTACGTCTCCAGCCAGCGCTCGGCGTAGCTCTTCTGCACCCGGAAGCTCTCCAGTTCGCCCTGCAATTGCTTCACCGACGCCTTGAGAACCAGGGGGTCGACACCGGCCCTGATGTACTCGGGCACCTTCGTGTTGATGAGATCTTCCTGCGCGGCGGCCTTCTCCCCGAACTCGACAACACGACGCTCGTACTTGGCCTTGTCCCCGGGAGGGTTGTCGCCCTGCTCCGCGGCATACGCCCAAAACCCCATACCCTCCTTCGCCATGAGGTCGGTCAACTCCTCATGGATGACCTGTTCGATCTCGTCGGCGTTGAGGTTCGGCTCCCCGCAAGAGGCGTCGCCTTTGAGGGTTCCCCTGCAGCGGTACACGCGTTTCTGACTGCTGCCGCCTCGGCCGGCACCGGTGTACACCTCACCGCAACTCCCTTTGATGCGGCCGCTGAGGGGGTACGGGCGGTTGCTGTGCCGTCCGTTCTGAAAGCCGATCTTCTTGAGTGTCTCCAGCAGGAGCCCGGCCCGTTCCCGGCCGAAGAGGGGTGGAACGCCGATCTTGACCGGTGTGCCGTGGACGGGTGTGCCGTCCTCATGGAGCCGAGTGGAGTTCTTTGCACCGCTTCGATACGTCTTCCGGTAGACCACGTATCCGTCGTGGATGGTCTCGCTGTGGAGACGGTTGCGGAGGTTGGCAACAGTCCAGGGCACACCGCTTCGGGTGTACAACTCGCGCCTGTTGAGCTCCTTTGCCGCCTCGGTGAAGTTCATGCCGTCATCCACGAGCAGCGCGACGGCCGCGCCGAGGACCATGGCCTCGCCTGCGTCCGTGACAAGGACGGAGCATTTCCTCCTGCGCCCGTCGACCCACGTCATGTCGTCCTGGATCCGGTAACCGTAGGGTGCCGGGCCTCCGGGCCACCCCCCGTAGCTGATCTTCAACTCGCGGCCGGCGACGGTGCGCTCCTTGATTCGTCGCCACTCCAGCTCGGAGAAGGTCACGTACTCCTTGAACCGGGACCAACCGGCCTCGGTGCTTGTGTCGATGCCTTCGCTGACCGAAAGGAAAGCGATGCCGAGGTCCGCCATGTCCCAGGCCCACTGGTAGGCAGCGCGAGCGGTACGCCCGATGCGGTCGACCTTGGGAACGAGGATGCGGTTGAAGCGCTGGTGGTGGGCGTCTGCCACGAGCCGGTCCATCTCGGGACGGCTTTCGAGAACGCCGGAGACTGCTTTGTCGATGTACTTGCCGAAAAGCGTGGCCTCAGGATGACTGTCGAGCCAGCTTCCGCAGATCGCGTCCTGATCCTCAAGGCCGAAACCATCGAGCTGGTTCAGGGTCGATACACGGCTGTACTGAGCAACAACAATCGACGTCGGGGCGCCAAAGCGTGCGCGTGCCACAATAGGCATGTCCAGTCCTCCCAGACTGTTCCGTCCCCGAGGTGTTGCTTCACCGTCGGGAAGGTTCCGGCCTCATCGCGCTGCTGCAAGCGCTTTGGGGCCGGTGCCATTTTTCGGGAGCGTATCCCTGCCTCTGTACAGAAGCGGGGCGAATGAAGAAGAGCGCTCTATGCGGGTAGCAGAAGCGATTCGCCATATCGCACACCGCTGACACAATCGAACTCGCCGCCGAATACCCAGGGGTGCGGTACGAAGGGTTCCGTCAGCCGTACCGGCGAAGCCACGTGTCAGCGAGCCCGGTACCGTCATGGCGTGAACACGCTGCACCCCACGCCGGAACTCTTCACCTGGGAGTTCGCCACCGACCCGTATCCCTCGTACGCATGGTTGCGGGAAAACTCTCCCGTCCACCGGACCACCCTGCCCAGCGGGGTCGAGGCGTGGTTGGTTACCCGGTACGCCGATGCGCGGCAGGCGCTCGCCGATCAGCGGCTGAGCAAGAACCCCGTACACCATGCCGAGGGCGCAGCAGGCAAGAGCAAGACCGGTATCCCTGGCGAACGCAGCGCCAACCTGATGACGCACCTGCTCAACATCGACCCTCCGGACCACACCCGGCTCCGACGCCTCGTCTCCAAGGCGTTCACTCCGCGCCGGGTCGCGGAGTTCGCGCCCCGGGTGCAGGAGTTGGCCGACGAACTCCTGGATCAGTTCGCGGCCAAGGGTGAGGCCGACCTCATTCACGAATACGCATTCCCGCTGCCCATTTATGCAATTTGCGATCTCCTGGGCGTACCTCGCGAGGACCAGGAAGACTTCCGCGACTGGGCGGGAATGATGATTCGTCATGGAGGCGGCCCACGAGGCGGCGTCGCACGGTCGGTAAAGAAGATTCGGAATTATCTTGCTGAACTGATTCACCGCAAACGCGAAACTCTCGGGGCGGACGGATCGGAAGACGACTTGATCTCCGGCTTGATCAGGGCCAGTGACCATGGCGAACACCTCACCGAGGACGAAGCAGTGGCCATGTGCTTCGTGTTGCTCTTTGCAGGTTTTGAAACAACTTTGAATTTGATTGGCAATGGGGCGCTCACCCTTATGAGAAACCCCGAACAGAGGAGGCTCCTTCAGGAGAGCCTTCAGCGTGGCGAAACGGCGCTACTGGAAACAGGTGTCGAGGAACTCCTGCGATTCGACGGCCCTGTCGAGATGGCCACCTGGCGGTACGCGACGCAGCCTCTCGAAATCGGCGGTGTCCCGATCGACGCCGGTGATCCCGTCCTTGTCGTACTCGCCGCGGCCGATCGCGACCCGGAGAAGTTCGAGGGCCCGGACACCCTTGAACTCGCCCGCAAGGACAACCCTCACCTGGGATACGGCCACGGCATCCACTACTGCATCGGCGCCCCACTTGCCCGGCTGGAGGGCCAGACCGCGCTGGCCACACTGCTGCGGCGGCTGCCGGACCTGGAACTGGCGGTGGCTCCCGAAGAGCTGCGCTGGCGTGGAGGGTTGATCATGCGGGGGCTTCGGGTACTGCCGGTGGCTTTCACGCCGCGTTGATCGTGCGCAGGCCCTCGCCTCGGTGGCGAACTCCCAGGTGAAGAGGGTGGGGGCGGCCCGGACGAGGGGATGGGTGACGCTTTGACGTCAGCCTGCGTCGTCAGCACGGGCCTTTTCGAGGTCGGCGAGGGCGGTGGCGGCGGCGAGGTTGCCGGATGCGGCGGCCTTGGTGAACCACTGGCGGGCTTGCAGCGAATTTCCGCCGCGGCTGAGTACCCGTCCCAGTTGATACGCCGCGAACGAGTCGCCGCAGTCGGCCGCCACGCGGAGGCAGTCCACGCCCTTGACGATCTGGCCCTGTGCCACCAACAGGACCCCGTAATGGGTCACCGAGTGCCGGTGGGTGTGCGGCCCGCGTTTCCCGGCCCGCAGGTACAGGCTCTCGGCCTCTGCCCGGGAGCCAGAATCGTCTCGTCCGGCGAGGAGTACCGCGAGGTCGTGCACAGCGGTCGTGTCACCGGCCTGGACACCCAGGCGGTACCAGCACTCCGCCTCGTCCACCTGCCCCGCGGTGTGGAGGAGGCTGCCGAGGCTGGCGGCCACCGTGTTGCGGTACGTGTCGTGCTCGGCGGCCTGGCGGTAGCGGCGCAGGGCTTCGTCCGGGTCGCTGCCCTGCAGCATGCGGCCGAGTTGATGGGCGGACTCCGGATCACCGCCGTCGGCGGCGACGGCCAGCCAGTGCCGGGCGCGGTCGAGGTGGAGCTTTCCGAGGAGTGCAGCCGCGTCGCCGTCCCCGGTCTTCACCGCCCTCTCCAAGTATGTGACGGCCCTGCCGTACTCGCCCTTCGCGGCCAGGGCCCGCCCGGCGGAGCCGGCCGCGGCGGCGTTGTCCTCGTCCGCGTCCGAAGCTAGGACGAACCAGTCGGCCGCCTCCGCGTCGCCGTGTTCCTCCAGCAGCCGCCCCATGTCGAACATGGCCGTGCCGTCCTCGGCTTCGACGGCCTTGCCGAACGCCTCCCTGGCCGCCGCCAGGATCCCCGCCCTGTCGTCCTCCCCTGCGGCCCGAGCGGCAACGAACCAGGCCATGGCGGCCACGTCCGAGGCGTCAGGCGGCTGCGGCAGACAGCCGAGCAGTGCGCCGTGCACCCGCCAGGTCCGCTCGTCCTCGCCGGCCACCAGCATCCCGGCCACCCCGTGCCGCACCTTCGTGGCCCAGGCCAGTGCCTCCTCCGCGGACTCCAGCTCCGGCTTCCTGGACTCGTACTCCTCGTACTCCCAGTGGGTCTCCCGCAGGGAGATCAGCGGCACCGGCCCCCGGTACCCGCACCGCGCCACGTCCAGCGCCGCCCGCACCAGCAGGTGTCCCCGCAGGTGCCCGCCGGAGTCGCCGGCCCACTGCCACTCGTCCCAGAGCTCGGAGCCGACCGCCAGGTACTTCGTCACGTGTTTCTCGTCCCGGACGGCCCGGTGCCGGGGGTTGGGGCTCTCCGCGAGCCGGGTCCGCTCGGCCTCGCTCCAGCCCTCCGCGACCCTCAGCACCCTCGCGTTGCGCAGCAGTTGCGCATGGCTGTCCTGCCCGAAGCGGTACGCACCGTAGTCCGCGTCCGACATCGTGGCGACGATCGGCACGCCCAGGTGGCGGAGCTGGCCCGCCACGTCGTGGTCGAGACCGCCCTCCCCCAGGCGTTCGGCGAGATCGTCGAGCCACAGCACGCACCGGCCACCGGCCGGGCTCTGCCGCAACGCGGTGGGCAGCGTACGGAAGTCCGTGTCCTTCGGGGGCGTGTAGATCCGGAGGCCGGGACCGACCTCCCGGATCGCCGCCCAGGCGCTGAACGTCTTGCCCGCCAGGGGCGGCCCGGTGACCAGCACGAAGGGGTGGGTCCGCAGCAGCTCCCGCAACGCCGGGTCGTGGTCCCGGGGCAGGTACGGCAGGACGTCCGTGCCGCCCTTGACGGTGGGCGCGCTCTCCGGGGCTTCGCGCGCCAGGGGCCAACTCATCGGGTCAGGAAGCGAGTTGCCCGGCATCCCGATGTGCACGGAATCGACGTACCTCGCCTGGACGACGGACCCGCCCACCTGCCCGGACACGCCGTTGGACACGTCCTGGCGTTCGCCGCTGCCCACAGCCCCCCACCCGCTCCCCTGCCGTGCGTCTCCCGCCACCGTACTAACCCAACTGCCCCTCCACCGCCAGGATCGCGTCCCGGTAGGCCCGCGACGCAGCCCGCAGGGCGGTCTCCGGGTCGACCCCTTCGACCTCGGACCGGGCAGCCAGGGCGAGGAGTTGGTAGCCGATGCCGTCGCCGGCCGGGAGCGGGACGTCGAGTCCCCCCGACCGCACCCGCGACGCCAGCTTCGCCGCGAGGGCGAGCGCCGGCTGGGTCAGAGGGATGCCCTCCGTCACCGAGTCGCGCTGCTTCTCGATGGCCTTGGTGCGCAGCCAGTGGGCCTTCACATCGGCCGGGGTCTCCGCCGTTTCGTCACCGAAGACGTGCGGGTGGCGGTGGATGAGCTTGGCGATGAGGGTGGCCGCGACGTCGTCGATGGAGAAGGGTTCGTCCTCGTCCCCTTCCTCGCCGGAGGCCTCCTGGGCGATGCGGGCGTGGAAGACGACCTGCAGGAGTACGTCGCCGAGTTCCTCACGGAGTTCGGTGCGGTCGCCCGACTCGATCGCCTCGACCAGTTCGTACGCCTCCTCCAGGCCGTACTTGGCGAGGCCCTCGTGGGTCTGCTGCGACGACCACGGACACTCGCGCCGGATCCGGTCCATCACGTCGACCAGGTCAAGGAGGCGGGCGCCGGGGAGGTCGTACGAACCGGGGAGGAGTTCGAGGTCGGGCATCTGGACGCGGTTCGAACCGGCCAGGCGGGCCAGGCCGTCGGTGAGGCGGGCGTCGCCCTCGCCGGAGGGGCCGGTGGGGAGGACGACGACGGTGCGTCCGCCCGCGCAGAAGGCGACCAGCTCGTCGGCCGTCGGCACGTCGTGCTCGACGGTGACGCCCGCCTCGTACAGGTACGGCAGCTGCGGGTGCTGCTCGTCCGCGCACAGCACCCGGTCCGCACCGCGCAGCGTCCGCCAGGCCGGCCACGACAGCAGGCCGGGGGCGACCCGGTGGCTGGCCGTGAGCAGGACGATGCGGCCGGGGGCGGGGGCCGTGGCGCGCGGCGCCTCGGAGGGTTCGGGGGCGCCGGGTGCTCCGGGTGCTTCTGTGGTCACTCCTCGACGGTACCCGGGAGGTACGACAGCACTGGTGGGGCGGGCCCCCGCCTGCGCCCGGACGGTACGGGAGCACCGGTGGGCGGCCTCGCCGGGCTGCTGACACTCGGGCTGCCCTCACTCGGACTGGCGGCAGTCGGGCTGCGGACCCCGTCAGCTACCTGCGGGCCCCGTCGAGCTGCGGACCCCGTCCGGCTAAGGAGTGGTCTGCGGGACGCCCGCCTGTTCCGCCGCCTGGGCCTCCGCGTCCTTCGTCTTCTGGGTGATCCAGGGAGCGCGGCGGTCGGCGAGGCCGATCTTCTCGTTGTCCCAGGTGCCGTAGCGCGGGTTGACGGTGATCTTCAGGGCCTTGGACGCCTTGGCGAGGACCTGGGTGACCTTTGCCTGGCCGCCCGGGGTGGCGAGGTTGGCCTGGTTCGCGGCGGCGACCTTGTTGAGGAGGATCTCCTCGCGTACGGCCTGCTCGATCTGGTCGGGGGCGATGCCGCGCTGGACCAGCATCTGCGCGAGCTTCTCCTCGCCCTGCGCCTGCTGGACTGCGGCGGCGCGCGCCTGCTGGATCTCCTTGCGGCTGACCTCGACGCCCGCGTCGGCCGCGGCCCGCTCCACCACCCTGCCGAAGAGCATGCTGTGCAGCTTGGCGCGGTTCATCTGGCCGGTGCTGCTGATCAGCTGGGCGGCCTGCGGGGCCTTCGCCTGGGCGGCCCGTACGTCCTTGACCTGGTTCTGGACGGAGGACACGTCGATCCGTTCGCCACCCACGAGGGCTGCCGCGCCGGGGTGGGCCTGATTGCCGCAGGCGGTGAGGACGGGGACTGCGGCGAGCAGACCGGCGGAGAGGAGGAGTGCGGTGCGGCGATTACGGCGGTGCAAAGAGTGCCTCCCGGTGGCGGTGATCGTGCGACGTTGCGACGAAACAGCCTTGCGGTTGTTGATGTTAGGCAGCCGGAGTGGTCCGGGCCACTGGTTCGACCAACGAGTCGTTCATGAGTTGGGATGCGGCGGGTGCGGAGCCGGGGGCCGGGCCGGGTGCGGGGCCGGGTCCGGTGTTCGTCTCGTCGACGAGGAAGTGCGGGCGGCGCTTCGCCTCGTAGTAGATGCGGCCGACGTATTCGCCGATGACGCCGAGCAGCACCATCTGCACGCCGGAAAGGGCCGTCACGGCGACGAGCAGGGTGACATAACCGGGGGTTTCCACGCCGTTGACGAGCGCGTCACCGACAATCCATGCGGTGTACGCGGCGGCAATGGCGAGCAGGAACAGGCCGAAGTAGAGGGCGGCGCGCAGCGGTTTGTTGTTGAAGGAAATGACTCCGTCGAGGCCGTAGTTGAGGAGTTTCCCGAAGGTCCATTTGGAACGGCCCTCCTCCCGTACCGCGTTCTCGTACTCGAATGTCGCCGTCGGGAATCCGATCCAGGCGAAGATGCCTTTCGAGAAGCGGTTGTATTCGGTGAGTCCGAGCACGGCGTCCACGGCGCGGCGGGACAGCAGCCGGAAGTCACCGACGCCGTCGACGAGTTCGACGTCGACGAGGCGGTTGACCAGACGGTAGTAGGCGCGGGCGGTGAGGGTGCGGGTGACGCGGTCGCCGGCCCGGGTGCGGCGCGCCACGACCTGGTCGTTGCCCCGGTGGTGCAGGTCGACCATGCGGGCGACGAGTTCGGGCGGGTGCTGGAGGTCCGCGTCCATGATCACTACGGCGTCGCCCGTGGCGTGCCGCAGACCGGCCAGCATGGCGGCCTCCTTGCCGAAGTTGCGGCTGAAGGACACGTACCGGACGCGGGGGTCGGCGGTGGCGAGCGACCTGAGGTGGTCGAGCGTCGCGTCCCCGCTGCCGTCGTCGACGTACACGAATTCGAATTCTATGGAAGGGGTGTTCAGGGCGAGTGGGGCAATTTCCCGTGACACGTGGGCGTGGAATCGCCGGACGATCTCCGCCTCATTGAAACAGGGCACGACGAGGGAGATGAGCATGTGCCATGGCAGCGCGGGGAGATGACTTTCCCTCAGGCGTTGTGTGACCGGTGGAGGGCGGTTCGGTTAACGGAATTGCATGGTGCTGGTGAAGTGCCTGGCAGGGTGTTTACGGTCGGCCTCATGCCGAATCGCCCACGCCGACCACTGCGCGCCCGCTGTGCCGCACTCCCCGCCGCACACCCCGTCGCCGCGTCCTCGCTGCTCGCCGCCGTCGTGGCCGCGCTCGCGCACTGCCTGGGGTCCGCGCTGGCGGGGAGCCAACCCTTCGGGCGGATGAACCGGAACGTGAACGACCTGGGAACACAGTTCGTCCCCTTCCACGCCCACCTGTGGGACGTCCTGCACGGCCGCGCGGACGGCGGCTGGCTGATCAACTGGCAGTCGGGGTACGGCTCCAGCTTCCTGCCCGACGTGGGGACGTATCTGTCGAGCCCGTTCGCGCTGCTGGTCGCGCTGTTCCCGAGGGAGCAGATCGACCTCGCGGTGTACGTGACGTCGGTGGCGCGGATCTCGGCGGCGGCGGCGGTGATGGCAGGGCTACTGCTCGCACTGCGTCCGGGCGGACGGTGGTGGCTCGCCGGGACGCTGGGGGCGGCGTACGCGCTGTGCGGATGGGCGGTGATCGAGGCGTCGTACAACCCGATGTGGCTGGACGGGCTGATCGGGTTCCCGCTGCTGTGCCTGGTGGGCGAATGGGTGCGTACGGGGCGGAGGTTCCGGGTGTGGTTCGGGGCCGGGGTGCCGCTGGTCGCGCTGGTGTGGACGGCGAACTTCTACACCGCGTACATGGCGACGGTCGGGGCGGGGCTGGTGCTGGGGGTGCGGCTGCTGACGGAGGGGACGGGCGCGGGGGGCATGCGTCCGCTGCGTACCGCCGCTCGGGCGTGCGCGGTGGTGTCCCTGGGGATCGGGCTGTCGGCGCCGGTGCTGTTCACGGTGTTCGCGGGGACGCGGCATGCGTATCCGGGGATGGGGCTGAGCTTCCGGCAGGCGGGGTGGGGGGACGTACTGGCAAGGCTCCTCCCTGCTACGTACAGCTTCAACTCACCCGCCACGTACGTGAGTTCAACGGTCCTGGTGCTGGCGTGCGCGCTGCCGTTCCACCGGGGGGTCGCGGTGCGGGTGCGGGTGGGGTGGTGTGCTCTGGTGGTGGCGGTGCTGGTGTCGATGCAGTGGGGGCCGACACATCTGGCCTGGCACGCGTTCGCGGAGCCGAACGGGAGCTCGTACCGGCAGACGTTCGTACTGAGCGGGGTGCTGGTGGTGGCGGGATGGCTGACGGTCAGTCATCTGCGTGTGCCGCGCGCGGCCTTGGCGGGTGGACTGGGATGCGTGGCGCTGCTCTCGCTGGCCGGCCTGGGCAGTTCCTTCACCGGACGGTGGGCGTGGCTCGGGGCCGGGGCGGGGCTGGTGGCCGTGGCGGGCGGGCTGGTGCTGCTGGGGCCGGGGCTGGGGCTGGGGCGTACGCGGCGAGGATTCACCGTGGCGGCCGCGGTGCTGCTGGTCGGCTGCACGGTCGGCCAGTCCGCCCTGACGACGGCGTGGGCGGCGAAGCGGCGGGTGGCCGCGCAGGACGACCACGCCCCGTACGGCGCGCGGCAGGTCGCGCAGAGCGCGACGATAGCCGGGGTGGACGACTGGCCCCGCCACCGCACCGACCCGGGGCGCGTACAGACCGTGCACAACGACGCGATGGTGGTGGGCGGCCAGGGCGCCTCGTACTACAGCAGCATGACCTCGGACGTGCTGACCCGGACCCTGGGCGCACTCGGCGACGGCTGGAACGGCAGCGGACGCGCCCCGCACAGCCTCGACAATCCGGTGACGGACGCGGTGTTCGGCGTCGGCGCCCGGCTGAGGTCGACGTACCGGCAGGGTGCGGACACGGAGTTCACGGTGGTACGGAGGGAGGCGGCGCCGCTGGTGACGGTGCGGGGCTCCTTGCCGGAGGGGACGGGATACGGACGATCGGCCTTCTCCAACCAGGAGTTGATGCTCGGAGCGAAGGTCTATGAGCGGCTGCCGGGGGCGGGGGGAACGGCGGGTACGTGCACGCCGGGGGCGCCGGTCTTCTTGTGGGCGCCGGGGTTCAACGGGGTGGCTCAGATGTCCGCCCCGGGGAGCAAAGGTGTGCACTTCGAGGCCAAACGGGGCCGGGTACGGGCGGCGATGCAGCAGCTGGGGGCGGCCCCGGCGGACGGACGGGTACAACTCTCCCTCCGCGGAACGGGCTCGAAGGGCGCGGAGGCGGCATGTCTGCGAGAGGACCGGCTGACGGCGGCGGTACGGGTGCTGCGGGCGGGCGGGGCGTCCGAGGTGGAAGTGGGCGACGGGACGATACGGGCCGTGCTGGGGGCGGGGACGGGAGCGCCGGGAGCGCCCACCCCGACGGCAGGACGCACCGCGGTGTTCGCCGTGCCCCGGATCGCGGGGTGGCAGTGCGCCGTGAACGGGGGCGAACTCAATCCTGCCGGAAGCTACTTGGGACTGCTGGCGGTCCCTCTGGGAGAGGGCGGCCGAACCTCGGAGGTTCGGTGCACCTTCCGCCCACCGGGGCTGCGGGCGGGGGCGGCGGCGGGGCTGGGGTCGGCGGTGATCACTGCGGCGGCGGGTGTGCTGCGCCTGGTGCGGCGGCGGGGTGGCGGCGAGGGCGGGTAGGGCTACTGCCGGGACGGTCGCGGAGGGGCGTGCTCCGCGTGGGTGCCGCCCCCGGGGGGCGGCCCCGCTGCCCAAGGAGGCTCGGGGACGGCGGCGTCAGCCGCCCGCAGGGGCGCGGGGCTGAGGGGCAGGCATTTAGGGGCGCGGGGAACTGCGCGATCAGCCACGACGCACCCGCACGATGCAATCCCCCTCCCCTCCCCCCCCCCCGCTTCCGATGTCCCGTGTCACACCCTGCCGATGCCCAGCGTCGAGACCAGCGGCAGCAGGCCCGAGCCGAGTACGGCTACCCAGAACTCGCCCAGCAGGTCGTTGAGTCGGGCCATGTCCTGCTCACCGAGGGCGGTCCAGGGCCCGGCGGCCAGTTCGTCCGTGCGGCGCTCGACCTCCGCGCGCAGCTCGCGGCCGGCCGGGGTGGCGGCGCCGTCTGGGCCCACCAGGCCTCGGGCGGCGAGCCGTTCGCGGGCGGCGTCCCACTCCTCGGCGCTCCAGCCCCGGCTCTCGAACGTCTCCTCGGGTGCGGCTCCGACCGCGGCGAAGGACACCAGTGCCTCGACCGGGTCGAGCCCGGCGGCGAGCAGGGCGGCCAGATGCCCGTCGCCGCGGTGCTCGCGCAGCACGGTCGTGGCGTGCCACAGCCGCAGATGCGGTGCGTCGGGCCGGCCAAGACCGGCATTGGCGGCGGCGAGCGGCCGCCCCGCGTGCACCGCGGCGTCGGCGGCCCGGCAGGCGAGCGCGGCGGCCTCGGCCAGTTCGGGGCTGTCGACACGCTCGCCCAGCAGCTCGCGGTAGGTCCGGTCGATCGCCCGGTACCGGGCTGCCAGCACGTCCGCCGGGGAGGCGGACTCCCAGGCGGAAGCGGCGTACCGCTCGACCGTCCGCGGGCTGAAGCTGTAGAACGCCGACGCGATCTGCTCCGGCCGCACTGGGCCCAGCGGCGCGGCGCGGTACGGGAAGTAGCTCGGCCAGCGCGTGTCGGTCGGGAAGCCGAGCGCTGCGGCCTCGTCGGCAGCCGCCGGGGCGAAGTAGAGCACGGCGTGCAGGGGTTCCAGCAGATGCCACATCTGACGTACGCGGCCCAGGTCATGCTGCATAGCTGCTCCTTCGCACCCACTCGAACTTGACACTGACTAGACTGTGCGCGGCAGTGGAACTTGTCAATGCCTAGACTGGCGTAGCCTGCTGACCATGACCAGTCATCGCACGTACCACCACGGCGATCTGCGCCACGCCGTCCTCGCCGCAGCCCTCGACGTCATCGCCACCGACGGCCCGTCCGCCCTGAGCCTTCGCGACCTCGCCCGCCGCGCGGGTGTCTCGCACGCCGCCCCGGCCCACCACTTCAAGGACCGGGCGGGCCTGCTGACGGCCATCGCCGTCGAGGGGCACACCCTCCTGGCCCAGACGATGGCCGATACGCAGGACCTGAGCGACCTGGGGGTGCGCTACGTCCGCTTCGCGACCCGGCACCCGGCGCACTTCCAGGTCATGTTCCAGCCGGAACTGCTGCGCGGCGACGACCCGGAACTCGTCGCGGCCCAGGCCCGTACGAGCCGACGACTGCACGAAAGTGTCGCGGCGGGCAACGCCACCGACCCGGAACTGGCCCATACGGCCGCCTGGTCACTCGCCCACGGCTTCGCGACGCTGCTCCTCACCGGAAACCTGGACCACCTGCTGGGCGACCGCACCCCGGAGGAGATCTTCCGCGCCACGGTCGGCCTGCAGCCCGGCCCCCGCTCCTAGCCCGTCCGCGGCGGTCTTCTCTCCCCCCGCCAGAATCCGCCGCGACAGCAGAAACGTCACCGGGATCGCCGCCACGGCCGCCGCCAGCGGGGCGATGCGGTCGTTCAGGTCGCACCACTCCACCAGCACGAACACCCCCACCGACGTGACCACGAAGTTCGTCAGGTTGGTCAGGGGGAAGAGGAGGAACTTCCGCCAGGTCGGGCGGGTCCGGTACGTGAAGCGGATGTTCAGGAAGAAGGAGCCGACCATGCTCAGCACGAACGCCAGCACATAGGCCGGGTAGTACGGCAGCCACCGGTGCAGCACCAGGTACGCCCCGTAGAAGGTAGCGGTGTTCACCACCCCCACCAGGGCGAACCTCAGCACCTGGGCCAGCGCGGGGTAGGGGCGCATCAGCCCTTCCGCAGGAAGCCGGACGTCGCCACCTGACCCAGGAAAGTCAGCCGCGAGCCGGTCCCTTCCGCACCCCCCGCGCCGGCGCCCGCACCTGCGTCGGCACCTGCGCCCGCGTCCGCCAAGTGCTCCTCCCAGGCCTCCTGCACCCCCGGCCACGCCGTGTCCCCGAAGTCGTCGAGCACCACGATTCCGCCCTCGGCGACGATCTCCTCCGCCCACCGGAGGTCCGCGAGCACGCCCTCCCTGGAGTGGTCACCGTCGATGACGATCACTCCGTACTTCCGGTCGGACACCGCCTCCCGCACCTCGGGGTCCTGCGAGAAGCCCTGCTGGATGCGGGTGCCCGACGCCCCGCCTGGGGCCGTGCCCGCCAGCGCCAGGTTCGCCCGTACGACGTCCTCGCGCACCGGCGTTCCCGTCGGGTCCGCGCTGTCGCGGACCGCGTCCGGCTGGAGCTGCGCTCCGACCAGCGGGTCGACGATGGTCAGCCGGGGCTCGATCCCCTCGCGGTGCAGCATGCGGGTGAGTGCCGTCGCGAACAGGCCGTGCAGCGTGCCGATTTCGAGTACGTCCGGGTGCGCGGGCGGCGCCAGCAGCGGCAGCGTCGCGAGCTTCCCGCACACGTTGGAGGTGCCGCCCGCGAGCCGCCCGACACCGAGGGCCTCCAGCGCCACGACCGTACGGAACGCGGACGTCACCGCCCGCCGCGCGTGCGCGCTCCCGCTGACCTCCGCCACCTGGGCGACCAGCGTCGAGATCTGCCCGGCGGACGGCATCCGGTGCGCGCCCCTTCCGGTGCGGTCGAGCAGCATCTCCACGGCGTGGCTCTGCTTCTTGAGAACGTCCAACTCGGCACGCAGGGCGGCGACTTCGCCGCGGGTGCGACTGGTGTGGGTGCGTACGCGCTGATCGACAAGGGCCGCGAAGGGACGCAGGGCGCGGCGGGCGAAGGGGTGGGTCAGCAGGGGCATGGCCGGGACGCTAGACGCCCCGGCCACCGGGGGCATGGCGTCCGTGCGACGGCTGGGCGAACCAGGGGTGACGGCTGCCCGGACCGCGGAGAGCGGCGCGGAGAGCGGCGCGGAGAGCGGCGCGACCCCGGGGCCCGCGGTCACCTCGTGCCGCCGCCCAGACTGTGCTGCCGTTCCAGTGCTTTGCGTACGTCCGCGACCAGCGGGTGATACGCCCCGTACACCCGCCCCGCGTCGTGCAGCAGCCCCTGCAACTGCCGGACCGCCTCCCGGTGATCACCCATCGCGAGGAGCAACTGGGCGATTCTGTACCGGAGTTCGAAGGCGCGGGAGGGGTCGCCGCCGGAGACGTAGCTGTTCTCGTAGTACGGGAGGAGGGCCCGGTGTTCGGCGAGTGCGGCGGCCGGTTCGCCGAGCTGTTCCAGGCAGAGTGCGGCGTCGTAGCGGAACTGGAGCGCCTGCGGGTCCGCCGGGCCCGTCTCGGCGGCCCGCTCGTCGGCGAGGCGGCGCAGTTCGGGCAGCGCCCGCCGGTACTGGCCGTCGTCGAGGAGCGTCGCCGCGTACTGCTTGCGCAGGATCCGTACGACCGGGGAACGCTCGCCGTGCTCGGCCGCGGCGGCCGGGAGGATGCTGCCGAGGAGGTCGACGGCCTGGGTGATGCGGCCCTCGCCGAGGAATCGCTTGACCTCGTCGACGGCCCCCGCGACGTCCGGCCGGGAGGGCGCGGGCACGGGAGGCTGCGGCGGCACGGCGGGCGGGGGCACGGTCGCGGCCCGGTCCGGCCACGGCGCGTGCGGGCGCAGGAAGGGGCGGGTGGGGTCGAGCGGGCCCAGCGGTCCGAGTGATCCTTGCGGCCCCGGCGCCCCTGCGGGCAGCGGGCCGGGCTGCCCGTTCGGCCCCGCCGGGTGCGGGCCGCGCACCGGGAGGAGCGGTGCCAGCCGCTCGTACACCTCCTGCGCGGATCCGGGCCTGTGCTGCGGGTCCTTGGCGAGCAGGTGCAGGACGAGCGCTTCGAGGTCCCCGGGGACGTCCGGGCGGCCCTGGCGCACCGGGAGCGGCGGTTCGTAGAGGTGGCGGTGCAGGATCCCCAGGGCGGTGGTCCCGGCGAACGGGACGTCCCCGGTGAGGAGTTCGTGCAGCAGCACACCGAGTGCGTACAGGTCGGTGTACGGGCCGACGGCGCCGCCCATCGCCTGCTCGGGCGCCATGTACGCGGGCGTACCGATGGGGGTGCCGGTGTGGGTGAGGCGGGTGGTGTCCGTGCCGAGTACGGAGGCGATGCCGAGGTCGAGCACGGTGACGGTGCCGTCGGGCCTGACCATGACGTTGCGCGGCTTGAGGTCGCGGTGCACGATCGGCACCGCGTGCACCGCGGAGAGCACCGCGCACAGCTGGGCGGCGACCGAGACGGCCCACTGCCAGGGGTACGGGTCGTGCTCGGCGAGGTGGTCGGCGAGGTCGGCGCCCTCGACGTACTGCATGACCAGGTAGAGGTCGTCGTCGTCGCTGCCCGCGTCGTGCACGGTGACCAGGCCGGGGTGGTCGACCTGGGCGGTGACGCGGCACTCGCGCACGAAGCGGCGGCGCATGTCCTCGGCCTCGGTGGCGGCGGCCATCCGGTCGGGGCGCAGCAGTTTCACGGCGACGCGGCGGTCGAGGCGCTGGTCGTACGCCGTCCAGACCTGGCCCATGCCGCCCTGGCCTATGAGGGTGGACAGTTCGTAACGGCCCGCGATGACACGTCCGTTCACCGGGGCCGTCCCCCGTCGCCGTCCCGCGGTTCCTTGCGCAGCAGCTCGCTCAGCTCGTCGAGCTCGGCGCGGACCTGGTCGATGCGGGGCTGGTCGATGCGGGGCTGGGGCAGTACGGGCGGCTGAGCGGGCTGCGGCCGCACGGGCTGCGGCTGCGGCTGCGGCTGCGGCTGCGGCTGCGGCTGTTGTACGGGCGGGTAGCCGTACCCGCCCGACGGCGCGTCGTACGGCACGGCGGTCGGCCGCCGACCGGGCTCCGGGTAGTGGTGGGGCCGGTGCACCGCCGGCATGGAGTGGAACGGCCCCCACACCGGCTCAGGGCGTTGCCGGAAGTGCTGGATGTCCGCGATCAGGAAGTGCGTCGCCGACCCGGCCGACAGGGCGAACATGACCGCCAGGCACACGTAGTCGACGGCATTGGCGTCGGTCGGCACGTCCGGGTTCTCCGACGGCGGCGCCCCGAACGCGCCGATCACGATGACCGTGGCGACCCCGAGGACCAGCACGGCCGCGAAGAGCAGCCAGTCCGACGCCCGCTTGCGCACGATCGCGACCCGCAGCGTCGCCGCCCAGGACAGCAGCCCGCAGCTGCACAGGGCGAGCAGCGTGAACACCACCCGGAGCGTGATCAGCACAGCGGGACTCGGCCGACTGCTCGGCGGCCTGTGGCCGGGGCCGTGCATGGCTGCTCCTGGGGGACGGCAGCACGGAGCGGGACGTGCTGGGGGACGTACGACGAGCGTATACAGCGACTCCGACAACGGCCCCAGGGTTGTACGGATCTGACGACTATTCCGGTGGCAGTGTCCCGTCGGCCAGCCCGTCGTACAGCCCCTGTACGAGCTGCTCGCCGAGCCGGCCCGCCACCCGCAGGGCGTCCTCGAAGGCAGCGAGGGCACGGAAGCGTTCGCCGTAGCGCTGCTGGTCGGCGAGCGGCAGCCGGGGCAGCTGGAGGCGGCGCACGTCGAGACGGGCGGCGGTGGACGCGTAACTGCTGGCCTGCCGGTTGTTGGCGGTGCCGCGCAGGAACCCGGCGAGGAACCACGGGTCGACTGCTGCCGGATCGGGCCGCAGGAGGTGCAGGTTGCGCCCGAGGACGGCCCCGGCGTTCGACTCGTCGATGACGCGGGCGACGGCGCCGCCGCCGAGGAGCGGCACGACGACGTCACCGGGGGCGGTGAGTACGGCGTCCCCGTCCGCACCGCTTCCTCCGCTCGGGCCGCCCGCGCTGATAGCACTGCCCGTACCGCCCGTCACGGAGCCGGATGGTCCGCTTCCGGCGAGTACATCCGTCTCGGTGAGCACGGACGCGCCGTCCGGGCCGCTGCCGCTGCCTCCCGTACGGAGCAACAGTGCGCCCGCGCGGGCGAGTTCGCCGACCGTGGTGTGCGGCCAGCGCGTGGAGCCCGCGGCCTCGGCCGCCCGGGTCGGCTCCGGGTTGAGCTCGGCGGTCAGCCGCAGGGTGTCGGCCAGCCGCTCCCGTACGGAGGCCAGCTCGGCCGCCCCGCCACCGGCGGCCGGGGGCGGGAGGTGCCGGGCGGGGGCGAGGTCGACGTCGTCGTCGAGCAGCTCGATGACGGGCACGGACCGGCTCACCCCCGGCCGTACCTCGACGGTGCCGTCCCGGTCGAAGGCCTGCCAGGTGTCGAGGACGGCGGCGTGCAGGGCGGCCCAGTCGAGCTTGTCCCGCCCGGCGGCGGAGAGGTCGGCGGTGTCGACGACGAGCAGCTCGGGGGCGGGACGGGCGCTCACCGCGGGCCTGCGCAGCACCCACAGGTGCAACGGCACTCCGTACGGCGGGGCGGCCCCGGCGGGCAGGGCGACGACGGCTCGCAGGGCGCCCCTGCGCAGCAGGTCGGCGCGGATGCGGCGGCCCGAGCGGCGGGACGCGGCGGCGGGCGGCATCAGCAGCACGGCGGTGCCGCCGTCCCGCAGCCGGGCCAGGGCGTGCTGGACCCAGGCGAGCTCCGACTCGGTGCGGGCGGGGAAGCCGTACTCCCAGCGGGGGTCGTAGGCCAGCTCGTCGTGGCCCCAGTTGCGTTCGTTGAACGGCGGGTGGCTGACCACGGCGTCGGCGGTGAGCTGCGGGAAGGCGTCGGCGCGCAGACTGTCGGCGGCCGCGGCGCGCACCTGCGTGGTGGCGGCGTCGGTGCTCAGGGCGAGGCGCAGGGCGGCGAGGGCGGCGAGGTCGGGGTCGGCGTCCTGGGCGTACAGGGCGGTGGGGCGCTCCCCGCCGGGGGCGGCGTTCAGCGCGCACAACAGAGAGGCGGTGCCGCAGGCGGGGTCGAGGACGGTACGGGGGCGCCCGGCGAGGGCGGCCATCAGGGCGGCCGGACCCGGCGGGGTCAGCGTGTACTGACGCGGATTGGCGTCGAGGTGCCGGCCGAGCAGGAACTCGTACGCCTGCCGGGCACCGGATTCGGCGGCCAGCTCGGCGGCGGCCCGCAGCAGCGGTACAGAGGGGGCGAGTTCGTCCGCGGTGGGGGTGGCGACGGGGCCGCTGCGGGCCCCCTCGGTGGCTACGGCGCCGGTGACCACGGCGCCGCCGGGGGACTCCTCCGACCCGCCCCCGAGGCGGCCGCCTGACTCCTCCGGCCCGCCACCGAGGCGGCTGCGCAGCACCTGATCGACCGCAGCCGGCAGCAGTTGCGCGCACTTCGCGTCGGAGACGGCGGCCAGTTGGAGCCAGGCGGTGGGCCTGTCCCGTACGAGAAGCAGCCCGCAGCCGGTGTGCACGAGCGCGGTGACGGCCCCGGCGGGGTGGCCCGCCACCTGCTGCCAGACCCGCTCCCGCAGCGGGACCTCGGCGAGCTTGCCCTGGGCCCGCAGCCAGTCCTCGACCTTGGCCAGCGCGAAGGAGGGGCTGGTCTCGGTGCCGCCGACGGGCTTGGGGAAGTCGGGGTGGCGGCGCCGCCAGTTGCTGACGGCGGCCCTGCCGACCCCGGCCAGCCGGGCGATTCCGGCGGCGGTCACCTCTGTCGCGTTGTCCGGCACCGGCTGCTGCTCCCCTCGTACGCACATGAACTGTGACCCGAGCATACCGACGGGTGCCATCACGCACCCCCTTCACAGCGTGAACCAACATAACCCTGTGAATCGTGTTGACTCGGTTCACAGCTTCTGCTGTCATTGACTCATCACCACCCGTCCCCATGTGGCTTCGACCGAAGGACTCCCGTGTCTCAGTACTCGAACCAGCCGTCGTACCCCCAGGCCCCGTCGCAGCAGTACCCGCCGCAGGGCGGTGGCCACGGCGCTCCCCGCACCGCCCGCAACGGGCTGGGCACCGCCGCCCTGATCCTCGGCATCATCGGTTCGCTGTCCGGGCTGGTCCCGCTGCTCTTCTGGCTCGCCGGGATCCTCGGCCTGATCGCCCTGGTCCTGGGCCTGACCGGCGCGGGCCGGGTCAAGCGCGGCGAGGCCACCAACAAGGGCGTGGCACTGACGGGCGCGGTCCTCGGCCTGGCCTCGCTGGTGCTGTCGGTGGTGGGCGCGGTCCTGCTCTTCAAGGCGGTCGACGACGGCATCAAAGAGGTCGACAAGGCGCTGTCCGGTCAGGAGCCCGTGAAGAAGGATGCGGGCAAGGGGGCGGCCGCGGCCGGGAGCGACAAGGCGGCGGACAAGGAAGGGGCCAAGGACGGGACCAAGGACGGGGCCAAGGCGCTCGCCGCGGGCGAGGCGGCCGAGTACGAAGACAAGCTGACCGTCACCGTCTCCGCGCCGGCCAAGTACACGCCCGGCGAGTACGCGGCCGGACACACCAAGGGCAACAAGGCACGCCTGGTGACCGTCGTCATCAACAACGCGGGCACCGAGAAATTCGACGCCGCACTCGTGACCGCCACGGCCCGCGCCGGCCAGGACGGCACGGAGGCCGAGCAGATCATCGACGACAAGGTCGGTCTTGGCTTCAGCGGCACCGTCATGCCGGGCAAGAAGGTCACCGTGAAGTACGCCTTCGACGTCCCGGCCGACGCGAAGAACCTCACGGTCGAGGTGACGCCGGACTTCACGCGCAAGTCCGGCGTGTGGGACCTCAAGCTCTGAGGCCGTCGGCACTGGACGACCACGCCACGACCACCCTGGTAGGGCCGCAGGAGGGGGCGGCCCTACCGGGGTTTCCCCACGCTGCGGCCAGGCCTGAGTTTCCCGTAGCACGGCCTTACCCGGGATCCCCCGCACCGCCGCCCCGCCGGGATCCCCCCGCACCGCCGCCCTACCCGGGACTCCCCGCACCGCCGCCCCGCCGGGATCCCCCATACCGCCGCCCCGACCGGGTTTCCCCGTACCCGGGCGGGTCCTACCGCCCCGCCTTCGCCTCCGTCGGATTCCCCCCGCCGGGCAGCCGCTGCTCCGGGCACCCGTTCAGCACCGTCTTCATCGCGTCGCGCTCCCCCGCCGTGACCCACACGCCGTACTTCTTCTTCACCGCCACCTGTGAGGCGACGTACGCGCACCGGTACGCCTTGTTCGGCGGCAGCCAGGTCGCGGTGTCGCCGTCACCCTTGCGCCGGTTCGCGGAGGCCTCTGCGGCGAGCAGGTTCAGCGGGTCGTTGGCGAACGCGAGCCGCTTGCCGGGCGTCCACTGCTGGGCACCCTTCTGCCAGGCGTCGGAGAGCGCCACCAGATGGTCGATGTCGACCTTGCTGGCCCCGCGCCTGTATTCGACCCGGCCACCCGTGTACGGATCGTTCACCAGCACCCCGGCGCCGACCTTGCAGCTCTTCGCGTCGGTGAACTTCACTTCCTTCAGGTCCCGCTTGAGGATGTCGTCGCGGGTGCCGCACCCGTTGGCGTCGGTGTCGGCCCAGGCCCGCCCGAACGCCTTCCGCTCGTAACCGGTCTTCGGCGCCCGCCCCTTGACGGTCAGTTCACCCACGGCGGCCAGTGCGGAGCCCGGCTTTCCGGCGGGCCCGCCCTGCCCGCCGCTCGCGCCCTTGTCCGACGGTCCGCCGCCGCACCCCGCGCTCCCGAGCAGCAGCACCGCCCCGAGTCCCGCCGCCGACACGGCCTTCCAGGTCTTCTTGGTCGTACGAGATATCAAGACGGGCCACCCCAAGGAGAGTTCGACACGGCAAACGCCTCACCTTAGGGATGGGTGCCCCGAACGAACCGCCCGACCCGCGACATACCAGCGGAATGTGGCCCAGTCCACAGGTCGCGCCGGGGCGCAGCGCCGGGCGGCTCCCCCGGCGCGCACAATCCCGACCCCGGGCGTAGCGTCTGGAATGTCCCGTTCTCTTCTGCGGAAGGAGCCCGCCCGTGGGGATCTTCGACAGGTTCAAGGACCAGGCTCAGCGGAAGAAAACAGACGCCCTCGCAAGGGGCGGCAACCAGAAGGGCGACCCCGCACCCTGAGCCGGTGCAGGCGCCGCCCGACACCGAACGGGACTCCTTAAGCCCCCGCCCGCGAAGCCGATCGACTCGGCATCGCGGGCGGTGTGTTGTCCGGCGCTCTGTCAGCCGCCCGGGATCGTCGTCAGGAACCGTCAGCCGCCCAGGATCACCGTCAGGACCCTTCAGCCGCCCAGAATCGTCGTCAGGAATTCACCCGTCCACGCCAGCAGTTCGCGGCCCACGACCGGCTTGCCGCCGATCGTGCCCGAGCTCGGGCGCGGCACCAGGATCTGGTGGGCCGTCGCCTTGATGACCGTACGCGGGTAGAGCCGCTTGAGGCGGAGCTCCTGGGACTCGCGGAGCTCCACCGGGGCAAAGCGGATGTTCGGGCCCTGGAGGACGATCTCGCCGACTCCGCAGGCGCGGGCGAGCATGCGCAGCCCTGCGACCAGGAGGAGGTTCTCGACGGGCTCCGGGAGCTTGCCGTAGCGGTCGGTGAGCTCTTCGCGCACGGCGGTGATGTCGGCCTCCGTGTTCGCGGAGGCGATCGAGCGGTATGCCTGCAGGCGCAGGCGCTCGCCGGGGGCGTAGTCGTGCGGAACGTGGGCGTCCACCGGGAGTTCGATCTTGACTTCCAGGGGGGCTTCCGGCTGCTCCTCGCCGCCTTCGACGGCGGCCCGGTAGTCGGCGACCGCCTCGCCGACCATGCGGATGTAGAGGTCGAAGCCGACGCCCGCGATGTGTCCCGACTGCTCGCCGCCGAGCATGTTGCCCGCGCCGCGGATTTCGAGGTCCTTCATCGCCACGTACATGCCCGCACCCATCTCGGTGTGCTGGGCGATGGTCGCGAGCCTCTCGTGCGCGGTCTCGGTGAGCGGCTTCTCCGGCGGGTAGAGGAAGTACGCGTAACCGCGGTCGCGGCCACGGCCGACGCGGCCGCGCAGCTGGTGGAGCTGGGAGAGGCCGAAGTTGTCGCCGCGCTCGACGATCAGGGTGTTGGCGTTGGAGATGTCGATGCCGGACTCGACGATCGTCGTCGAGACGAGGACGTCGAACTTCTTCTCCCAGAAGTCGACGACGACCTGCTCCAGCGCAGTCTCCGACATCTGGCCGTGGGCCGTGGCGATGCGCGCCTCGGGGACGATCTCGCGGAGCTTGGCGGCCGCCCGGTCGATGGACTCGACACGGTTGTGGATGTAGAAGACCTGGCCCTCGCGCAGCAGTTCGCGGCGGATCGCGGCGCCGATCTGCTTCTGCTCGTACGGGCCGACGAAGGTCAGCACCGGGTGCCGCTCCTCCGGCGGGGTGGTGATCGTGGACATCTCGCGGATGCCGGTGACCGCCATTTCGAGCGTACGGGGGATGGGCGTGGCCGACATCGTGAGGACGTCGACGTTGGCGCGGAGCTTCTTCAGCTGCTCCTTGTGCTCGACGCCGAACCGCTGCTCCTCGTCGACGATGACCAGGCCCAGGTCCTTGAACTTCGTCTCCTGCGAGAAGAGCCGGTGGGTGCCGATGACCAGGTCGACGGAGCCGTCCTTGAGGCCCTCGAGGGTGGCCTTGGACTCGGTCTCCGTCTGGAAGCGGCTCAACGCGCGCACATTGACCGGGAATTGGGCGTAGCGCTCGGTGAACGTACCGAAGTGCTGCTGGACGAGGAGCGTCGTGGGGACCAGGACCGCGACCTGCTTGCCGTCCTGGACCGCCTTGAAGGCGGCCCGTACCGCGATCTCCGTCTTGCCGTAGCCGACGTCGCCGCAGATCAGCCGGTCCATGGGGACGGACTTCTCCATGTCCTCCTTCACCTCGGCGATGGTGGACAGCTGGTCGGGCGTCTCCACGTACGGGAAGGCGTCCTCCAGCTCGCGCTGCCAGGGGGTGTCGGGGGAGAAGGTGTGACCGGGGGCCGCCATGCGGGCGGAGTAGAGCTTGATGAGATCGGCCGCGATCTCCTTCACCGCCTTCTTGGCGCGCGCCTTGGTCTTGGTCCAGTCGGCGCCGCCGAGGCGGTGCAGGGTGGGGGCCTCGCCGCCGACGTACTTGGTGACCTGCTCCAGCTGGTCGGTGGGGATGTAGAGGCGGTCGCCCGGCTGGCCGCGCTTGGCGGGTGCGTACTCGACGAGCAGGTACTCGCGGGTGGCGCCCTGCACGGTGCGCTGCACCATTTCGATGTAGCGGCCCACGCCGTGCTGCTCGTGCACGATGAAGTCGCCGACCTGGAGGGTGAGCGGGTCGACGGACTTGCGGCGGCGGGCCGGCATCCGGCCGAGTTCCTTGGTGGCGGTGCGCTGGCCGGTCAGGTCGGTCTCGGTGAGGACGGCGAGCTGGAGGACCGGGTCGACGAAGCCGTTGGCGAGGCCGCCGCAGGCGACGTGCACGACGTTCGGGGAGAGGGTGGTGAGGTCGGCGTCGAGGCGGGCGGCGATGCCCTCGCCGGAGAGGACCTCGACGGTACGGGCGGCGGTGCCGTGGCCCTCGGTGACGAACACGGTGCGCCAGCCGTCGGCCAGCCAGCCCTTGGTGTCGGCGAGGGCCCTGGCGGTGTCGCCCCGGTACAACTCCGGTGCGTGCATGCCCAGTTGGAGCGTGTCGTCCTCGTGGTCGACGTCGTCGGCGGCGAACGGGGAGACCGACCACCACATCATGCCGAGCTCGCGGGCGTGGTCGCGGACGTCGGCGATGCCCCAGAGCGAGGCGGCGCCGACATCGATGGGGGCCACTCCGCCGCCGGCGGTGGCGGCCCAGGAGGCCTGGAGGAATTCCTGCGACGTCGCGACGAGGTCGGCGGCCCGGGTACGCACTCTCTCCGGGTCGCAGACGACGGCCATCGACCCTTCCGGCAGCACGTCGAGCAGCAGCTCCATGTCGTCCACCAGGACCGGGGCGAGGGACTCCATGCCCTCCACGGCGATGCCCTCGGCGATCTTGTGCAGCAGCTCGCCCAGCTCGGGGTGGGCCTCCGCGAGCGCGGCCGCCTTCTCCCGCACCTCGTCGGTGAGCAGCAGCTCACGGCAGGGCGGGGCCCACACACCGTGCTCGGCGACCTCCAGCGAACGCTGGTCGGCGACCTTGAAGTACCGGATCTCCTCGACGTCGTCGCCCCAGAACTCGACGCGCAGCGGGTGCTCCTCGGTCGGCGGGAAGACATCCAGGATGCCTCCCCTGACCGCGAACTCCCCACGCTTCTCGACCAGTTCGACCCGGGAGTACGCGGCTGCGGCGAGAGCGGCGGTGAGCTCGCCGAGGTCGGCGCTCTGCCCGGACCTGATCGACACGGGAACGAGGTCACCGAGGCCCTTGACCTGCGGCTGAAGCACGGAACGTACGGGTGCGACGACCACGCTCACCGGGCCGGCCGCCGGATCGTCGTCACGGGGATGGGCCAGCCTGCGCAGTACGGCGAGACGGCGGCCGACGGTGTCCGAACGGGGCGAGAGCCGCTCGTGCGGCAGCGTCTCCCAGGCGGGGAACTCCGCCACGGTGTCCTCGGGAAGCAGGGTCCGCAGGGTGGCGGCCAGCTCCTCCGCCTCCCGCCCGGTCGCGGTGACGGCCAGCACGGGCCGTCCGGCGTCACGGGCGAGAGCTGCGAGCGCGAAGGGGCGGGCGGCGGAGGGTCCGACGAGGTCGACATGCATACGGTTGCCGTCGACGGCGGCCTTCACCGCTTCGGCGAGCGCCGAGTCTCGTACCACTGCATCCAGCAGGCCGTGCAGGCTCATGAAAGGCATCCATCCGAACGCTGAGAACACTTTGGTCGGCCGCGCAGGGGCACCCGCCGGCAGGTCCGGCGGACAACGCGAGCCGCCCGACACGTCGCACGGGCCGGGGGCTCCCAGCCTACGACGCACCACGCCACCCTGCTGGCCGTCCACCCGACCTGCGGGCGCTGATGCCGCTCTGAAGGGGCGGGACGGGTGGGCACAGGGCGGCCCCCTCGCTGCGGGCCGGGCCCCGTTCGGCTTGCTTGCCTGCCGGGCCGCTTGCCGAACCCCGGGGCGGCAGCGAGGGGCGCGGCCGCGGAGGGGGTGCGCTCCGCGTGGGGGCCGCCCCCTTGCCCACCCGTCCCGCCCCCGGGGGGCGGCCCCGCTGCCCAAGGGGGCTGGCGGGGTAAGGGGCAGGCTTTTAGGGGCGCGGGGAACTGCGCGATCAGCCACGACGTACCCGCAGAGAACGCACCCCGTCCAGTCGCTCAGTCCGTGGCAATGGCGGTGAGGATGTTCATGCGGCCTGCCCGGAAGGCCGGGACCAGGGCGGCCAGGAGGCCGACCAGGGCCGAGGCCAGGAAGACCGTCAGGATCGTCGGCCAGGGGATCTCCAGGACGGATATCCCTTCCAGGGCGAGGAGCTTCTGGGCGGACATGCCCCAGGCGAGCCCGAGCCCCAGGCCCAGCAGCGCTCCGAAGAGGGCGATGACGACCGACTCCAGGCGGATCATCCGGCGCAGCTGACGGCGGGAGAGCCCGATGGCCCGCATCAGGCCGATCTCCCTGGTCCGTTCGACGACGGAGAGGGCGAGGGTGTTGACGACGCCCAGGACCGCCACGATGATCGCCAGGCCGAGGAGCCCGTAGACGATGTTGAGCAGCTGGTCGATCTGTGCCTTGAGGTCCTTCTTGTAGTCGGTGGAGTTCAGGACGCGGTACTGCGGGTACTTCGCGACGGCCGCCTTCAGCGAGGCGTACGCCGCGTCCGCCTGCCCGTCCGCCGCCTTCGCGAAGACCGCCATGTCCTGCGGCATCCGGTCGGCGGGGGTGTACGCGGCGGCGGTGGTGATGTTCAGGTAGAGCGCCCCCTTGTCGACGTTGACGTCGTCGGAGGTGATCGCGGCGATCTTCAGCCGGGCCCTCTTCCCGCCGGGGAAGGTGACCTTCAGCGCGTCGCCGACCTTGAGAGCGCGCTGCTTCGCGTAGTCCTCGCCGACCGACATCGCCCCCGGCGCGTAGGCGGCGGAGAGGTCGCCCGACACCGTCTCGCGGCGCAGGTCCTGCAGGTAGGAGGGGTCGGTGGCGGAGAGCGACTTGCGCTCCGAGGTGCCGTCCGGGGCGGTCACCTCGGCGGCGACCAGCTTGTAGTGGGTGAGGCGAACGATGCCTTCGGCCTTGGCGAGGGCCTGCTGGGCCTGCGGCAGAACGGGCTGCTGATTGCTCGACCGAACGGTGAAGTCCGCACCCACCGACTTGTCGAGCTCCTGCGTCGCCGAGGCGACCATCGACGACGCGCCGACCGACAGACAGGCCACCAGGGCGAGCCCGATCATCAGGGCCGAGCCGGTCGCCCCCGTACGGCGCGGGTTGCGCAGCGCATTGCGCTCGGCCATCCGGCCGACCGGGCCGAAGACCCGCAGCACCACGGCGCTGAGCCCCTTCACGATCACCGAGACCAGCAGCGGTCCTACGACCACGAACCCGACGAGGGTGAGGACGACACCGAGGCCGAGGAAGAGGGAGCCCTCGCTCGCCTTCGCCGACCGCGCGGCCGCGTACAGCCCCGCCCCACCGAGCACGGTGAGGGCCAGGCCGATGCCCGCCCGTATCCGCCCGGACTTCGCGTCGGCGGGGGTGCCTGCGTCGCGCAGGGCGGCCATCGGGGACACCTTGCCCGCCCGGCGGGCCGGCAGGTACGCGGCGACGACAGTGACGACGACGCCCAGGACCAGGCCGATGACCGGGGTGGGCCACCTGAAGGTCAGGTCGCTCGTGGCCAGCTTCATGCCGACCGCGCCCATCACCTTCATCAGCCCGACGGCGAGCCCCACACCCGCCGCGACGCCCAGCAGCGATCCGACGACACCGAGCAGCAGCGCTTCCAGCAGCACCGACCGGTTGATCTGCCTGCGGCTGGAGCCGAGCGCCCGCATCAGGCCGATCTCCCGGGTGCGCTGGGCGACCAGCATCGAGAAGGTGTTGATGATCAGGAAGATGCCGACGAGGAGGGCGACCCCGGCGAAGCCGAGCATCGCGTACTTCATCACGTCCAGGAACGAGGCGAGGTCGTTCTTGCTCTCCTCGCCGGCCTCCTGCTTGGTCTGGAGTTTGTACGGGGCGGCGCCCGGCGCGCCGGATCCGAGCGCTGCGGCGACCTTGGTCTTCAGCTGCTCGTCGGTCACCCCGGGCTCGGCCTGGACGTTGATTCCGGTGAACCGGTCCGGGCCGCCGAGCAGTTTCCGCTGTGCGGTCGCACTGTCGAAGAAGACGATCGTGGCACCGGGGTTGGTGGTCCTGAACGTCGCTATTCCGCTGATCCGCGCGGTGAAGTCGCCGGTGACGGCGATCGTGCGCAGGGCGTCGCCGAGCTTCAGCCCGTGCTTGTCGGCGGTGTCGGCGTCGATCATGACGTCGGTCGGGCCGCGCGGCTCGTGCCCGGAGGTGATGTCCATGGAACGGGTGTCGCCGGCCGACCAGTTGCTCGCGATGGTCGGGGCTCCGGTGGTGGCGCCCATGTCCTTGTTGTCGGCGTTGACGACGGTGACCGACATGCTGCTGACCGTGCCCTCGGCGGACTTCACGCCGTCCGCGCCCGCGACCGTACGCACGGCGGAACCGGGCAGGACGGCGGGACGGCCCGCGTTCTGCGCGGAGTGGTCGTTCTTGTCGGTCTTCGGCGTGACGGTGACGTCGGCCGAGGTGGTGGCGAAGAGCTTGTCGAAGGTGGTGTTCATGGTGTCGGTGAAGACGAGGGTGCCGCAGACGAACCCGACCGACAGGAGGACGGCGACGGCGGAGAGCGCCATGCGGCCCTTGTGCGCGAGGAAGTTGCGCATCGAGGTCTTCCAGACGGTCATGACGTACGCCCCCGCCCGTCAAAAGCCTTCATCCGGTCCAGGACCAGGTCGGCAGTCGGGTGGCGCATCTCGTCGACGATCCGGCCGTCGGCCAGGAAGATCACCCGGTCCGCGTACGAGGCGGCCACCGGGTCGTGCGTGACCATCACGATCGTCTGCCCCAGCTCGTCGACCGAGCGGCGCAGGAAGTCCAGGACCTCCGCGCCGGAGCGGGAGTCGAGATTCCCGGTCGGCTCGTCACCGAAGATGATCTCGGGGCGGGCCGCCAACGCCCTTGCCACCGCGACCCGCTGCTGCTGCCCCCCGGACAGCTCGGCCGGCCGGTGCTTCAGCCGGTCCGCGAGCCCGACGGTCTCCACGACCCGCTGGAGCCATGCCGCGTCCGGCCTGCGGCCCGCTATGTCCATCGGCAGCGTGATGTTCTCGATCGCGTTGAGCGTCGGCAGCAGGTTGAACGCCTGGAAGATGAAGCCGACCCGGTCCCGGCGGAGCTGGGTGAGCTGCTTGTCCTTGAGGCCGGAGATCTCGGTGTCGTCGAGGAAGACCTGCCCAGACGACACCGAGTCCAGCCCGGCCAGGCAGTGCATCAGCGTCGACTTGCCGGACCCGGAAGGGCCCATGATCGCGGTGTACTCACCGCGCGCCATGTCGACGTCGACGTGGTCGAGCGCGACGACACGGGTCTCCCCCGCCCCGTACGCCTTGACCACCTGCCGCGCCCGCGCGACGACGGCCGTACGCCCACCCGCGCCCGCGCTCCCGGATCCCTGTCCCGGAATGTCCACTGCCGTTTTCATGCCAAGTCCCCCTATGTGGCCGGGAATTCCCCGTAAAGCCAAGTTAAGGAATCGGCCCCTTCCCGTGCGTCGCCCTGGGGTACGAAAACCGGGCTGCACCCAAGGGGGGAACCCGGCCCCGACCGCTCAACCCCTGGGTGGAGCGGTCGGGGGGAGCGTGTCCACCCGCTCCGCCCCCTCCCCCGCCCGACCTGCGGGTGAGACGCTGTCCGGACAGAAATACGTGCAGGGGGAAGGGACTTCGGTGGGCGGCGAGGATGTAGGGGGCACGGAGAGCGGGGAGAGCGGGGAGGGCGCGGACAGCGGGGAGGGCGCGGACAGCGCCGGGGCGATACCCGGAGCCGTACGGCCTGATCCTGTACGGCGGGGGCCGGTCGTTGCCGCGCTCATGCTGGGGATGGCGCTCGCCGCGCTCGACGGGACGATCGTTTCCACCGCCGTCCCCCAGATCGTGGGCGACCTCGGCGGGTTCACGGTCTTCTCCTGGCTGTTCGCCGGCTACCTCCTGGCCGTGACCGTCACCCTCCCCGTGTACGGGAAGCTCTCCGACACCTTCGGCCGCAAGCCCGTACTGATCACCGGCATCGCGCTCTTCCTCGTCGGCTCCGTACTGTGCGCGCTCGCCTGGAACATGCCGGCACTGATCGCCTTCCGGATCGTCCAGGGGCTGGGCGGCGGCGCCATCCAGGGCACCGTCCAGACCGTCGCGGCCGATCTGTACCCGCTGAAGGAACGCCCCAAGATCCAGGCGAAGCTGTCGACCGTGTGGGCGGTGTCGGCGGTTGCGGGCCCCGCGCTGGGCGGGGTGCTGGCCACGTACGCGGGCTGGCGGTGGATCTTCCTCATCAACCTGCCGGTGGGGGCGGTGGCGATGTGGCTGATCGCCAGGTACCTGCGGGAGCCGGAGCGGGTGGGGCGGGCCGGCCGGGTGGTGCGGGAACCGGGAGGGCCGGTCGTACGTTCTCGTATTGACTGGCCCGGTGCGCTCGCCGTATTCGCCTGCGGCGGGGTGTTGTTGACGGCACTGGTGCAGGGCGGAGTGGCCTGGCCCTGGCTCTCCGCCCCGTCCCTGGCGCTGTTCGCGACGAGCGCCGTGCTGGTCGTGGTCGTCGTGATGGTCGAACGGCGCGCGGCCGAACCCATCCTCCCCGGCTGGGTCTGGCGGCGCCGCACGATCGCCGCGGTCAACGTCGCGCTGGGTGCGCTCGGCCTGCTGATGGTCGCCCCGACCGTCTTCCTGCCGACGTACGCCCAGTCCGTGCTGGGGCTCGACCCGACGGCGGCCGGGTTCGTGCTGTCCATCATGACGCTGAGCTGGCCGGTGTCGGCGGCGCTGAGCCAGCACGTGTACCGGCGGATCGGCTTCCGGCAGACGGCGATCATCGGGATCTCGCTGGCGACGCTGATCCTGCTGACGTTTCCGCTGCTGCCGTTCCCGGGCGCCGCGTGGCAGCCGGCGCTGATCATGCTGTTGCTGGGCGGGGCGCTCGGGATCTTCCAGCTGCCGCTGATCGTCGGGGTCCAGTCGACGGTCGGCTGGTCCGAGCGGGGGACGGCGACCGCGTCGATCCTCTTCTACCGGCAGCTGGGGCAGAGCGTGGGGGCGGCCCTCTTCGGAGCGGTGGCCAACGCGACGCTCGCGTCGCGGCTGGAGTCCGCGCCCGCGGCGATCCGGGACGGCCTGCCCGGAGACCTCGACTCGGTCTCCCACGCGCTGACCGACCCGGGGTCGGCGCTGGGCGCCGGGGCGGCGGACTATCTGCGGCGGGCGGTCGATACGGCCGTCGACCATGTGTATGTGGGGGCGGCGGGGGCCGGGGTGGTGGCGCTGGTGGCGTTGGTGGTGATGGCACCGAGGAGGTTTCCGGTGCTGGGGGAGGTGGGGCTCCCTCGGGGCGAGGAGGATTCCGGGGCGGGGGGCGGGGTGGGAGACGGAGCGGGAGACGGGGTGGGAGACGGGGTGGAGCGGGTTCCGGGGGCCGGGCGGTGAGTGGGTGCCGGGGGCGGTGAGTGGGAGCCGGGGGCGGTGAGTGGGAGCCGGGGGCGGTGAGTGGGAGCCGGGGGCGGTGAGTGGGAGCCGCGGGCGGTGAGTGGGAGCCGCGGGCGGTGAGTGGGAGTGGTGCGGGGCGGTTCGCGCCTGCGGCGGGCCATGCCCCTCCCCACCCCTTCCCTCAACCGCTCGTCGCGGGGCGGGAAAGGGCAGCACGGCTTGCGCCGGTGGGGGCGGGTGTTCCGGGCTGCGCCCGGTGCACGGCTGCGCCGCGCGTCCTCACACGCCGGACGGGCTGAAGATGCCCGCCCTCAGGTGCCGGACCAGGCTGCAGTTAACCCTCCGTCCCCGCCCTCCCCGTCAGCGTCGCCAAGCTGTTCCGTACGTGCGTCATGTGCGCCTGCATCTCCTCGCGCGCCTCGTCGTGCTCGCGTACCACCCGCTCCGTCTCCCGGGCGATGCGTTCCTCCTGCATCCGGGCCGCCGCGATCAGTTCCGCGCCCTGGGCATCCGCGTTCTCCTGGCCGTGGCGGGCCTCCTCCTCCGTCTCGGCGAGGGCTCGTTTCGCCTTCGCGAGTACGGATTCGGCGCGTGCCGTCAGTGCGGCGAAGTGTTCGTCGGCCGCTGCTTCCCGTGCGGCGAGTTCGTGCTCGGCCGTTTCACGGCGTTCCGCGTGTTCCTTCTTCTGGCCGGTGAGCAGCGCCTCCGTGCGCTGCCGCATCTCCGTCAGCCCGGCCAGCGCCTCGGCCCGCCACTGCTGCGCGTCCCGGGCCGCCGCGGCCCGCGCGTCGTCCGCCTCGGACTGCGACGCCTCCAGCAGCGTGCGGGCCGCTTCCTCCGCCTCCGCCCGGAGCGCGTCCGACGCCGCCCGTGCCTCGTCCTGCGCCTTGCGCGCCGCGGCGTCGGCGGCCGCCGCGAGGGCGGACGCGTGCTCCGCCGTAGCCGACCGCAGCTCTGCGGACTCCTCCTCGGCCAGGGCCAGCAGCGACCTGGCCCGCTCGGTCAGCGACTCGTACGTCTGCACAGGCAGCTGGGCGACCCGTTCGCGCAGCGCCTCCGCTTCCGCTGCCAGCTGCTGCGCGAGGTCCGTCAGCCGGGCGGCCCGCTCCCGCGCGTCGTCGCGGTCGCGGGACAGTCCGGCGATCCGGTGGTCCACCTGTTCGGGGCGGTAGCCGCGGCCACGCACCATGGTGAAGCCCTGGGGTGACGTCGATGCACTCATCCCTGATTTCCCCTTACATCCGGTGATTCCGGTCTCCGGCAGAACTCCGGCACATCCTGATGGATCGGACTCCAGTGTCCATAAGGCGACACTCTGCCCGGAACCCGGCCCTGTCCGAGACGAAAAAAAGCCGGGGCGCCCGACCTGGGAAACAGGTCGGGCGCCCCGGCCGCCATGCGCGTACCCGGGGGAGCCGTACTACAACAGCCCGTCCCACATCTGCTCAAGGAGCACCGACCACCAGCTCTCCGGCGACGCCAGCGCCGCCGGGTCCAGCGCGGCCAGCTGGGCCTGGAAGTCGACGGTCCAGCGGCCCGCCTGCTCCGGATTGAGGCCGAAGCGCAGCCGCCACATCCGGCCGAGGAGGGCCAGGGAGCGCACGAACTCCGGCAGGCCGGTGTTGACGAACTGCGGCGGTACGGGCTGACCGCCGGGGCCCGCCTCGACCGGCACGGCCACGATGTTCGCCGTCCCGTACTGGACGCAGATCGCCCGCCCGAAGTCCGAGCCCATCACCAGGTACGAGCCCGCGTCCGAGGCCGGCTGCACGCCGCGCTGCTGAGCCAGCTCGGCGAGCGTCGGGACCGGCTGGCCCGGCGCCGCCTGCGCCCAGAAGAACGGGCCGAAGTCGACCGGCAGCCCGGCCCACATCAGCGTCATCGCCACGACCTCCGGCACGCCCTGGCGCGACACCGCACCCTGGTCGAACCGGAAGATCGCCTGCGGCCCGAACGCCGAGACCAGCTCGTGCGCCACACCCTCCGGCGGAATCGGCGGCAGCTGCATCAGCTGGCTCGGGTGCGGCAGCGGCGCGCGTACGGGCGCGGGACGCGCCGGACCGTCCGCGACCTGGTGCAGCTCGCCCTGGTGGGTGAGCAGGTGCTGCATGCCCTGCTGGCGGGACGCGTGGTCCGTGCCGTACGGGGCGACGCTCGTGATCCGCACCTGCGGCCAGGTCTCGCGGATCATGCGCGCGCAGTACCCACCGGGCAGCTCACAGGACGCCAACTCCGTGTGGAGTTCCAGGACTTGCTGCGGCGGCACCTGCATCGCGCGCAGCTCGTGCAGCATCTGCCACTCAGGGTGCGGAGTGCCAGGCGCCGAGCGGCGGATGAGCTGCTGCTCGGAACCGTCCTGCGCGCGGTAGCGCAGCACGGCCTGGTAGCCGGGGCCGACCGTCGGCAGCCCGGACGGCGGCTGCTGCGGGTAGCCGTACGCGGGCGGCCCCTGGTGCGGCTGAGGCTGCGGGGCCTGGTGCGGGGCCTGGTGCTGCGCATGCGGAGGCGGCATGTTCGGCGGCGGAGCCTGCTGCTGCATGTGCGGCGGCGGCATGAGCCCGTGCGGGGGCGGCATCGCACCGGGAGGTCCGGGCGGACCGGGCGGCTGCAGCGCGCCGGGGCCGCCGGGGGGCGGGCCCGCGAGCATGGTCGCGGCGTGATGGACGCCTCCGCCGGGAGCACCGGGGGCACCGGGGCCGCTGGGGGCACCAGGAGCGCTGGGGGCACCAGGAGCGCCAGGCGGCCCCGGCGGCTGCGGAGCGCCCGGACCCTGGTTCGGGCCGGGCGGCGGCGCGAGCATGGTCGCCGCATGGTGAACTCCCCCGCCCGGAGGCGGAGTCGACCCCGGGGAGCCGGGCGCACCGGGGGCACCGGGCGGGCCGGGAGGCTGTATGGCGCCCAGGCTGTGCTGACCACCCTGGCTCGGGTCGGCCAGCATCGTCGCCGCATGGTGGACGCCACCACCGGGCGGCGGCGTGGAACCGGGAGGTCCGGGCGGCCCGGGAGGCTGCGGAGCACCCGGAGCACCCGGCGCACCCAGGTGCGGAACCAGCGCCGTCGGTACGTAACCCCCGGCCGGGGCACCCGGAGTGCCGGGACCCGACGGCGGTGCCACCGCTCCGGGCCGCGCCCCCGGAGTGCCTGGCGCACCGGGCGGCGGCGGAGTCGTCGGACCCCCGCCGCGCCGGGCACCGGGCGGCAGGGTGGCCTTGCTGGTCGCGGCGTCGGCGATGTCCCCGGCACCTGTGGACGGGCCGGGGCGGCGCGGGGCGGCGGGAGCACCGGGAGCACCCGGCGCGTTCGGTGCCGCGGGCGGCTGCGTACCGGAACCCAAAACGGAACCCGAAGCGGAACCCGGTCCGGCCCCCGGCAACGGCTGCGGAGCCGACGGGTCCTGCAGAGCGGGCGACACGGCCGTGCGCGGCAGCTGGCTGCCGCCCTGCAGCAGCGAGGTCTTGGCCTCGGGGGCGGCCCCCGGCGGCGGGGTGTCGTCGTCCGCCCCGACGAGCGGTGGCGCGAACATGGTGGCGGGCAGCGGAACGCCGCCCGCGTCGGAGTTGGTGTCGGTACCGGCCCACGGGGTCGCCCCCGCGGGCACGGCGGCGGGTACGCCATCGGATGCCGTCGGCTCGTACGCAACCGAAGCCGGGGCCGAGGCGGGGCGCGAAGCGGGGCCCGAAGCCGAAGGGGAATTCGATGCGGAACCGGTATTCGCTCCGGGAGCCGGCCAGGCGGTCGCCCCGGAATCGGGCGTGCGGGAAGCGGAACCCGCCCCGCCGCCGGTCGCCGACCCACCGCCGGACCCGGAACCAGAACTGGACCCGGAACCAGAACCGGAACCGGAACTGGAACCAGAACCCGCCCCCGACCTCCGGTCCGGAATCCCGATCTTGTCCGCCGCCTCCTGCAACCACTCCGGCGGCGTCAGCAGGAACGACGTCTGTTGCAGGTCAACGCGGAGCGGCGGCTCCGGAGCAGGTTCGTCCGCGTCGCCCGCCGGAGCCCCGTACTCCTCCTCGTACCGCCGGATCACCTCGCCCACCGGCAGCTCCGGCCACAGCGTGGCCTCGCCGCTGTCGCGGGCGATGACGAGCCGCTGCCGGCCGCCGTCGGAGACCGGGCCGTTCTCCCGGTCCTCGGCCCACACCACGAAACCGAGGTCGAACTCCCGTACCCGCACCTCCCGGTGCTGGTACGCGGGCACGTCCCCGTTGACCCACTCGTCCGCACGCTCCTGCGCCTGCGCGAAAGTCACCATCGGACAGTCAACCCCGTCATCCCTCGTCCAGAACATCCGAAACGTCGACGGCGCGCGCGAAGCCGCCGTCGACCATCAGATTCGCCACCGTCTGCAGCTCCGGCGGGTTGCCCGCCAGCCGCTGCAGGAATTCGTCGAAGTCGTCGCCGCAGGGCAGCAGCAGCCGCTCCACGCGCTCCTGCACCGACCAGCCGTTCTGGTCGCGTGCGTCGTCGTACGCGCAGAACCACACCGAGCCGACGTCCTCGCCGCGCACCTTCACAGCGAGGATCCCGCCCTGGACGAAGGTGACGCCGAGGTAGTCCTTGGTGAGGTGGTCGCGCAGGCACTTGTTGACGTAGACCAGGTCGTTGACGCCGGCCTCGTCGCGCACCGTGAAGAACGGCTGGTCCACCAGCAGCCCCAGCTCGGCGTCGAGCGCCGCACCGACGGGCGCGCAGCCGCCCGCCGCCTTCAGGAAGGAGCGGTACGCACCGGGCAGCCGGTAGCCCAAGTCCTCTTCCACGCCCAGCACTTGGGACTCCGAGACGGCGACCGTCCCCTTCGGCAGCCCGAAGTGGACGGGCCGCGTCTCCTGCAGGGGGCGGGTACCGCGCTTGTCCTGGTCGACGGAGGTCGTGGCGAGCCCGCCGTGATGACGGAGCAGCGCCTTCACCTCCACCGGTACGAGGTACATGCGGCGGGTGTACGGAACGTGGTGCCAGGTCCAGCCGTGCGGGGTGGAGACCGGGTCGAGCGTCTCCCACAGCTCGTGGCCCTCGGCGTGCAGGGCGGCGTTGGCCGACACGTAGTCGGTCAGCCGGAGCTCGTCCACGCCGAAGCCCTCGGGGGGTTCGGCGATCTCGGCTGCGGCGCGCGCGTAGGGCGCGAAGTCCGGGTAGCCATCCTCGTCCACCCGTACCCCCTGGGGGTGACGGGCGGCCCGGACGGGGTCCGGGAAGTTCACGAGCTGCCCGGCGTAGGCCGCGTTCGGTGGCGCGGCTTGCTGCCCGAGCCGACCTGTCGTCATGGCTGATGCCCCCTGCTGCGTCCGGCTGATTCACCACAGCCTATGCGGTGGTGCAACAAGGGGTCCTGCCCCCGGAAGGCCGCCGCGATGCCTGAACGAGACCTGCACGGCAGCCCCGTAACGGGGGGTCCACGCACGATCCACGGGCGGTCACGCACACCCGCCCCAGCACCCTCACGCGGCGCCCTTCTCCTGGAAGACGCGCCCGAACCAGTGCCCCAGCTTCCCCACGACAGGGCACATTTGGCAGGCTGTCCCCGCAACTCGGGGGATTGCAGGGAGGGAACGCACCACCATGCACACTGCACAAACAGGAAATCTGCACGCACCGCAGACAACAAGGACAACGGGGGCACCAAGGGCGGCGGGCGCACCGGGAACAACGGCAGCCACGATGAAGGCCACGCGCACGGCGAGCGACCCCCGCACGGGCGGACCGACGGGAACCGCACCGACGGGGACGAACACGGGGGCAGGACCGGGGGCGGGGCCGGGGGCAGGACCCGCCCCGACCGCGACAGCGACGGGCTCCACGGGCCCGACGCCGGCACGCGACACGGCAACACCGGCATACGGACAGACGGCACGCGACGCAGCAGCACCGGCGTACGGACAGACCGCACGCGACGCACACGCAACCCGCGAAGCGGACACTGCGCACACGTCCCGCGACGCACACGCAACGCGCGACGCCCACGCAGCCCACCCGTCCCGCGACGCGCGCACGGCACCGGCTGCCCGCGACGCGCAGACGGCACCCGCTGCCCGAGCCACCACCGGCCCGCAGGCAGCCCGCCCACCACACCCGGCCCGCGCCTCGGCCCACGCCCACCCGGCCCACGCCGTGGCCGGCCCGGCCACGCCCGGCGAGCCCCGCACACCGGCCGCACCCGTACCCACGGACACCGAACCCACCACAGCCGAACCCACCACAGCCGGCGCCACCACATCCGGCGACCCCCGCCTCTCCTGGAGCAGCAGCACCGAAACAAGCCCGCCGCCCACACTCCGCCACCGCCGCGACGGCATACTGCCCGCCGTCGCAGCCGCCCTCTCCGTACGCGGCGCGGACACCCTCACCTGCACCGCGGGCAAGGCGGACCAGCCTCCCGCCCTGCACCCCCTCGTCCAGGACTTCCTGGACACCCTCACCACGGTCCAGCGCACCCGATTCACCGGCCGCTGCCCCGAGGCGATCCTGCTCTCCCGGCACATCTCGGCGGCCGAGACGGGCCGCTCCAAGCGCGCCTCACGCAAACCGCTCACCGCGAACGAGGCCCGCCGTTCCCTCAAACACTCCAAGCTCACCGCCCGCCGCATCCGCGAGGACGGCGACCCACTGCACGGCAGCTACGCCCCGCCCTGCCGCTCCTGCGCACCACTCCTCGCCCATTTCGGCGTACGCCCGGTAGACCCCACCGCCGAGAAGGGCTGACCACACCTCCATGCCCCCCACCACCCAGCAGCACCCCCAGCCCCACCTCAACACCAGCACCACCCGCTTCCCGGTGGCCGTCGACGCCGCGCTCCGGGAGGCGGGCTGGCAGCCGGGCCGCTGGGACATAAGGCAGGCCGAGCACTGGGCGGACACCCTCCGCGCCCACGTCTCCCCGGCCGGCCACCGGCACACCGTCTTCCCGGCAGCGGTCGAGGCCTGGGCCGAGTTCGGCGGCCTGCACATCAACCCGCCGGGCACCGGCCGCCAGATCGCCCCGACCCCGGCACTCCTGGACCCCCTGCACGGCCTGCACCTCGCCCGTACGTTCGCGGACCTGGGCCGCGCCCTGGACACCGAGGTCTGCCCGCTGGGCCGGGAGAACGGCAAGGCCGGCGACATCCAGGCCACCCTGGCCATCGACGCCGAGGGCCGCATCTACAGCCTCGACCACACCGGCGACTGGTTCCTGGGCCACACCCTCGACCAGGCACTCGCCACCCTCATCACCGGCGCCCAGCCCCACCGCCTCGGCACAGCCTGAACAACCACCGCACCACCGCCCGCACCACCGCCCGAACCAGCACCCGAGGCCCGAACCAACGCCAGGACCAGCCCCGCAACCCTGTCAAGAAGTCGCAGGAAAAAGGAGACGGACCGCCCGTAGGCTGGTCCGTATGACCGTTACGGGGGCAGACCGCAGCGACGTGGACCTGACCAGTCCACGCTTCTGGTGGTGGGAGCGGCGACGCAGTGTCGTGCTCGATTCAGGACTGGCGGCCGCATCGGCGGCCGAGTGCACGGTGGAAGGCGTGGCCTTCGCCCACCAGACCGGAGTGCCGGTCGTACTGAGCGTGCTCGTCGGCCTGCTGGTGGGTGCCAGCCTTCTCGTACGACGCCGGTGGCCGATCGCCGTCGTCCTCATCTCGCTCGCCGTGACCCCCGCCGAGATGGGCTTCATGCTGAGCGTGGTCGGGCTCTACACGCTGGCCGCCTCGGAGGTCCCACGCCGCATCACCACCGTCCTCGCGGGCATGGCGTTCGCCGGCACGCTCATCGTGTCGGCGGTCCGAATGCGCTCCCTCGCGGGCGACGGCGAGTTCGACCCCAGCACCGGCTACACCCTCGCCATGTCCGTGGTGCTCGCCCTCGGCATGACCGCCCCGCCGCTCCTCCTCGGCCTGTACATAGGCGCCCGCCGCCGTCTGATGGAAAGCCTCCGCGAACGAGCCGACTCCCTCGAACGGGAACTCTCCCTCCTCGCCGACCGCGCCGAGGAGCGCGCCGAGTGGGCCCGTACCGAAGAACGCACCAGGATCGCCCGCGAAATGCACGACGTGGTCGCCCACCGCGTCAGCCTGATGGTCGTCCACGCGGCAGCCCTCCAGGCGATCGCCCTCAAGGACCCCCAGAAGGCCGTCAAGAACGCCGCCCTGGTCGGCGACATGGGCCGCCAGGCCCTCACCGAACTCCGCGAGATGCTGGGCGTCCTGCGCTCCCCCGATGCGGCAGCCCTCACCCGCACCGCCACCCCGCCGATCCCCCTGGCAGCCGTCGGCGCCGCCGCGGCGGCAGCCGCAGAAGCAGCGGAGAACGGCCCCTGCCTCGCCGACGTGGAAGCCCTCGTCGAACAGTCCAGGGCCGCCGGAATGACCGTCGAACTCTCCGTCGACGGCGACCCGGTCCCCTGCGGCGCCCTGGTCGAGCAGACCGCCTACCGGGTCATCCAGGAGGCCCTCACCAACGTCCACAAGCACGCCCCCGGAGCGAAGACCTGGGTCCGCGTCGCCCACCGCGAGGGCACCGAGATCGCCATGCAGATCGAGAACGCGGCCTCCGACGCGGACGCCCCCCAGGCGGGCCTCCCGAGCGGCGGAAACGGCCTGGTCGGCATGCGCGAACGGGTCCTGGCCCTGGGCGGAGTCTTCGTCGCGGGCCCCACGGACCCGGGCGGCTTCCGCGTCTCGGCCGTACTCCCGGTGAAGTAATCCCCTGAAACACACAAAAGTTCTCTCTGCCACCGGATCATCCACAATCCACCCAGATACATGAATCGCGGCCGTTCCCGGCACACGCATCCGCTCAGCGAACAAAGCTGCTCGCATGACGATCACACCGGGCCGTCCCGGCAAATACGCGGACTTCGAGGCTCTGCGCGAGCAGGCCGTCGCACTGCGCCGCGAAGGCCTCAGCCTCCGCCAAATCCGAGACCGGCTGGAGGTCTTCAACAACGACGTCCTCTATCGCCTCGTGCAGGACGAACCGCCGCCGGAGTGGACGAAGCGGCCGAGAGCGAAGGACGACGTGCGAGCGACGGCTAGGGAGCTACGGCTCCAGGGCATGACCTACACCCAGATCCAAACAGAGCTGGGGTGCTCCAAGAGCTCCATCTCGACATGGGTACGGGACCTCCCGAGGCCAGATCTCGGCACCCCGGCCGACCGCGCAAAGCGCGCAGCACAGACTCGCTGGGAGCACGAGCGTCCGAGGCGGGAAGAGGCGCGCCGCCAGGTCAAGCAAGAAGCCGCACGCGAGATCGGCCCCCTGGACGACCTACAGCTACATATTGCTGGAGTCTCCCTGTACTGGGCCGAGGGAACCAAGGACAAGGCTCACGTTCGACGTGAACTCGTCGAGTTCATCAACAGCGACCCCAATGTCATCCGCCTCTTCCTACGCTGGCTGACCCTGGTCGGAGTCGGGCCCGAGAGGCTCCGCTGCCGGGTGTCGATTCACGAGACGGCCGACGTCCCTGCCGCCGAAGAGTTCTGGGCCGAGCTTGTCGGTATCCCTCGCGAAGCATTCAGCAAGCCCGTGATCAAGAAGCACAACCCGAAGACGGTCCGCAAGAACACCGGCGACACCTACCGAGGCTGCCTGGTTATCCGTGTGACCCAAAGCGCTGAGCTTTACCGTCGCATTGAAGGCTGGTGGTACGGCATAGTGTTGGGGTCGCAGCCCGCAGCCTGACGCAATGTCCGGTTTGGGTCACTATGGTCCCCCATGGTGTAATTGGCAGCACTGTGGCTTTTGGTGCCATATGTCCGGGTTCAAGTCCTGGTGGGGGAGCTATCCCTTTTGTCGGGTCCCGACCTCCCCAGGTCGGGACCCGCCCTCGTTTCCCCCTCGTAACCCCCCGGTATCCTGCGGAGGTCCACCCCCGAAGAAGCCGAAGGGCACCACTGTGAGCGCCAATAGCCCGGCAGCCGTCGTCGTCCTCGCAGCGGGTGAGGGCACCCGCATGAAGTCGGCCACCCCGAAGGTCCTGCACGAGATCAGCGGGCGCTCGCTCGTCGGCCACGTCGTCACCGCGGCACGCGAACTGGACCCCGCCGACCTGGTCGTCGTCGTCGGTCACGCTCGCGAGAAGGTCACCGCCCACCTCGGTGAGATCGACCCCGAGGCGCACACCGCCGTGCAGGAGCAGCAGCTCGGTACGGGTCATGCCGTACGGATGGGTCTTGAGGCCCTCGGTGGCAGCCCGTCCGGGACGGTCGTCGTGGTCTGCGGCGACACCCCACTGCTGACCGGCGAGACGCTCACCGCTCTCGCGGCCACGCACACCGCCGACGGCAACGCCTGCACCGTGCTGACCGCCGAGGTCCCGGACTCGACCGGGTACGGGCGGATCGTGCGGGACGCCGGGACGCAGGCCGTCACGGCGATCGTCGAGCACAAGGACGCCAGCGACGCCCAGCGTGCGATCCGGGAGATCAACTCCGGTGTGTTCGCGTTCGACGGTGAGCTGCTGGCCGATGCGCTGGGCAAGGTGCGTACGGACAACAGCCAGGGTGAGGAGTACCTCACGGACGTCCTGGGCATCCTGCGCGAGGCCGGTCACCGGGTCGGTGCGTGTGTCGCGGCCGACCATCGCGAGATTCTCGGCATCAACAACCGTGTGCAGTTGGCGGAAGCGCGTCGGCTGCTCAACGCGCGGCTGCTTGAGCGCGCGATGCTCTCCGGTGTCAGCATCATCGACCCGCAGACGACGTTCGTGGACGCGACGGTCACTTTCGGCCAGGACGCGATCGTGCACCCGGGTACGCAGCTCCTCGGTTCGACGCACATCGCCGCGGACGCGGAGGTCGGCCCGAATTCCCGTCTGAAGGACACGACGGTCGGTATCGGTGCCCGTGTCGACAACACCGTGGCGGACGGTGCCGAGATCGGCGCCGCCGCCAACATCGGTCCGTTCGCGTACCTGCGCCCCGGTACGAAGCTGGGCATGAAGTCGAAGATCGGCGCGTACGTCGAGACGAAGAACGCGGTGATCGGCGAGGGCACGAAGGTTCCGCATCTGTCGTACGTCGGGGACGCGACGATCGGTGAGTACAGCAACATCGGTGCGGCGAGCGTCTTTGTGAACTACGACGGCGAGGCCAAGCACCACACGACGATCGGCTCTCACTGCCGTACCGGTTCGGACAACATGTTTGTGGCGCCTGTCACGGTCGGGGACGGTGCCTACACCGCTGCCGGGTCGGTCATCACCAAGGACGTTCCGGCCGGTTCGCTGGCCGTGGCCCGTGGCCAGCAGCGGAATATCGAGGGTTGGGTGGCCCGTAAGCGTCCGGGCAGTGCCGCTGCCCAGGCGGCTCAGGCCGCGCCGCAGGAGACCGGCAGCGAAAGCTGACCGGAAACAGGTGCTCCGTGCACCGCGTACCGTGATAGATGCACACCATTTCGGCTGGCTCGCAGGCTTCTGGCGGCCAGAAACACTCTGAGGAGACCGTTGCTGTGACCGGGATCAAGACGACCGGCGAGAAGAAGATGATGCTCTTCTCCGGCCGCGCACACCCCGAGCTGGCCGAGGAGGTCGCACATCAGCTGGGTATCGGCGTTGTGCCGACGAAGGCCTTCGACTTCGCCAACGGTGAGATTTACGTCCGTTTCCAGGAGTCCGCTCGCGGCGCCGACTGCTTCCTGATGCAGAGCCACACGGCTCCCATCAACAAGTGGATCATGGAACAGCTCATCATGGTCGACGCGCTGAAGCGGGCCTCGGCCCGTTCCATCACGGTGATCGTGCCGTCGTACGGGTACGCCCGTCAGGACAAGAAGCACAAGGGCCGCGAGCCGATCTCGGCCCGTCTGGTGGCGGACCTGCTGTCGACCGCCGGTGCCGACCGCATCCTCACGGTGGACCTGCACACCGACCAGATCCAGGGCTTCTTCAACGGCCCGGTCGACCATCTCACCGCGCTGCCGGTCCTCGCGGACTACGTGGGCGCGAAGGTCGACCGTTCCAAGCTGACGATCGTCTCCCCGGACGCCGGCCGGGTGCGCGTCGCCGACCGCTGGTGCGACCGGCTGGACGCCCCGCTGGCGATCGTGCACAAGCGCCGTGACAAGGACGTCGCCAACCAGGTGACCGTCCACGAGGTCGTGGGTGAGGTCAAGGGCCGCGTCTGTGTCCTGGTCGACGACATGATCGACACGGGTGGCACGATCTGCGCCGCCGCCGACGCTCTCTTCGCGCACGGCGCGGAGGACGTCATCGTGACGGCCACGCACGGCATCCTGTCGGGCCCCGCGGCCGACCGTCTGAAGAACTCCAAGGTCAGCGAGTTCGTGTTCACGAACACCCTGCCGGACCCGGGCGACCTGGAGATGGACAAGATCACGGTGCTGTCGATCGCCCCGTCGATCGCCCGCGCGGTGCGCGAGGTCTTCGAGGACGGTTCGGTGACGAGCCTCTTCGAGGAGCAGTCCTAGCTTGCGCTAGCTGTACGGAGAAGGGCCGCCCGGGACCCCCGGGCGGCCCTTCCTCGTACCCGCCGCACGCCGCGATCCGTACCGGCCGCACGCCGGGGTCCGTACCGGCCGCACGCCGGGGTCCGTACCGGCCGCACGCCGGGTTCCGTACCGTACGAAGTGATCGATTGGGCCGTGCGTGATAGTGCGGCTAGACTTCCGGAGTTGCTCGGCGAGGGAGGCCTTTTGAGGCCGTCCGTTATCGACGCGCTCTTCGTAGCAGGCTCCGTTGCGGGCCGTTCGTGTGGCCGGGTGACGACATACCCCGTTTCCACCACTTACGAGGAGTGCAGTCATGGCTGAGGTCAAGCTCACCGCTGAGGTCCGTACCGAGTTCGGCAAGGGCGCCGCCCGCCAGACCCGTCGCGCCAACAAGGTTCCGGCCGTCATCTACGGTCACGGTGCCGAGACGGTGCACATCACCCTTCCGGGTCACGAGCTGATGATGGCGCTCAAGACCAGCAACGCGCTGCTGAACCTGGACATCGAGGGCCGCAGCGAGCTGGTCATCCCCAAGGCCATTCAGCGTGACGCCATCAAGCGCACCATCACCCACGTCGACCTGCTCGCGGTCAAGCTGGGCGAGAAGGTCACCGTCGAGGTCACCGTGCTTTCCGAGGGCGACCTGGCGCCGGGCTCCAACCTCCTGGAGAACGTGCTGAACACCCTCTCGGTCGAGACCGAGGCCACGCACATCCCCGAGTCCGTCACCGTCTCGGTGCAGGGCCTGGACGCCGGTGACGCGATCCTCGCGAAGGACGTCACGCTGCCCGAGGGCACCACGCTGGTGACCGACCCGGAAGCGGTCGTCATCCAGATCGTCTCCACGCAGGCCGAGGAGCCGGCTGCGGACGCCGCCGCCACCACCGAGGCCTGAGCCTCGTAGCGACCCCAGCGGTACCAGCCGCCGTTCCGTGCCGCAGGGCGCGGGGCGGCGGCTGCCGCATGTGTACGGGCTCCCCGGTATCTCCCCGGTATGAAGGAGCCGTACGGCACTCGCAGGTATGAAGGAGCCATGCAGATGACGACGCCTCCCGCCGCCCCGGACCCGTCGGCCCCCTGGCTGGTCGTGGGCCTGGGCAACCCGGGTCCCGATTACGCGGCGAACCGCCACAACGTGGGCTGGATGGTCGCGGACCTCCTCGCCTCGCGGATCGGCGGCAAGTTCAAGTCGCACAAGGCGCGTGCGCAGGTGCTTGAGGGCCGGATCGGTCCTCCGGGCCCTTACAACCGCCGTGTGGTGCTGGCGAAGCCGCTGTCGTACATGAACCTGTCGGGCGGCCCGGTGACGGCGCTGCGTGACTTCTACAAGGTGCCGACGGCGAACATCGTGGCCGTCCACGACGAGCTGGACATCGACTACGGTGTGCTGCGTCTCAAGCTGGGCGGCGGCGACAACGGTCACAACGGCCTGAAGTCGATGACGAAGTCGATGGGCCCCGACTATCACCGGGTCCGTTTCGGCATCGGCCGGCCGCCGGGCCGGATGCAGGTGGCCGACTTCGTGCTGAAGGACTTCTCCTCGGCGGAGAAGAAGGAGCTGGACTACTTCGTGGACCGGGCGTCCGACGCGGTGGAGGCTCTGGTGATCGAGGGCCTTGAGCGGGCGCAGTCGACGTACAACTCGTAGCGCGTACGGCAGCGAAGAGGGCGGCACCGGAGATCCGGTGCCGCCCTCAACTTGCTTACTGTCAGCCGGTGTTGCGCAGTCCGGCCGCCACACCGTTGACGGTCAGCAGCAGTGCGCGGGCGAGCAGCGGGTCGCTCTCCTCGCCTGCCGCGGCCGCGTCGCGCTGGCGCTTGAGGAGTGCCACCTGGAGGTAGGAGATCGGGTCCAGGTAGGCGTCGCGGATGGCGAAGGTCTGCTGGAGGACGGGGCTGTTGTCCAGCAGTTCGGTGCCGCCCGTGATGCGCAGGACTTCCTGGACGGTCAGCTCGTGCTCGGCTTCGATGGTGGTGAAGACGTGCTTGAGCTCGTCGGGCACGAGGGTGTCGACGTAGTGGCGGGCGATCCGCAGGTCGGTCTTGGCGAGGGTCATCTCCACGTTGGAGAGGAAGTTGCGGAAGAAGTGCCAGTGCTCGTGCATCTCTTCCAGGATGCTTTCCAGGCCCGCCTCGCGCAGTGCCTTGAGGCCGGAGCCGACGCCGAACCAGCCGGGCACGATCTGCCGGGACTGGGTCCAGCCGAACACCCACGGGATGGCCCGCAGTCCGTCGAGGGAGACGCCCGAGCCGGGGCGGCGGGAGGGCCGCGAGCCCAGGTGCAGGTCGGCGAGCTGGTCGACGGGGGTGGAGGCGAGGAAGTACGTCGGCAGGTCCGGGTTCTCGACGAGTCCCCGGTAGGCGGTGTGGGCGGCCTCGGACATCGTGTCCATGGCCGCGTCCCAGCGTGCGAGCGCCTCGTCGGACTGGCGGGGCGCGGTGTGCAGGGCGGATGCCTGGAGGGTCGCCGCGACCGTCAGCTCCAGGTTCTCCCTGGCCAGGGAGGGGACGAGGTACTTGTCGGAGATGACCTCGCCCTGCTCGGTCACCTTGATCTCGCCCTCGAGGGTGCCCCACGGCTGCGCGAGGATCGCGTCGTGCGAGGGGCCGCCGCCGCGGCCGACGGTGCCGCCGCGGCCGTGGAAGAGCCGGAGCCGGACGCCGTAGCGGTGGGCCACGTCGCGCAGTCGGCGCTGTGCGCGGTGGATCTCCCACTGGGAGGTGGTGATGCCGCCGAACTTGGAGGAGTCCGAGTAGCCGAGCATGACTTCCTGCACGTCGCCGCGGAGCGAGACGAGGCGCCGGTAGGACGGGTCGGCGAGCATTTCGTCGAGGATCACGTCGGCTGCGCGCAGCTCGTCGGTGGTTTCCAGAAGCGGCACGATGCCGATCTTCGCCCAGCCGGCGTGCAGGTCGAGGAGTCCGGCCTCGCGTGCCAGTACGGCGGCTGCGAAGACGTCGTCGGCGCCCTGGCACATGGAGATGATGTACGACTCGATGACCTCGGGTCCGAAGCGCTCCAGGGCCTCCTTGACGGTGAGGAAGACGCCGAGGGTCTTCTCGCCCGCCGCGTCGAGCGGGGCCGGGACCGGTGCGAGCGGGCGTCGTGAGCGCAGTTCCTTGGCGAGGAGCTTCTGCCGGTACTCGCGGGGCATGTCCGCGTACCGCCAGGATTCTTCGCCGAGCCGGTCGAAGAGGAGGCCGAGTGCGTGGTGGTGGGCGTCGGCGTGTTCGCGTACGTCCATGGTGGCGAGCTGGAGCCCGAAGGCGGCCAGTGTGCGGATGGTGCGGTCCATGCGCCCGTTGGCGAAGAGTCCGCCGCGGTGTTCGCGCAGGGAGGTCTGGATCAGGGCGAGGTCGTCGATGAGCTGGCTGGTGCCGAGGTAGTCGCAGCCGGGGCGGTGGGTGGAGCCCTGGGCGAGGCGCTCGCGTGTGTTGACCAGCTTCTGGCGGATGCAGGTGGCCTTGAGCCGGTAGGGCTCTTCGGCGTTCAGCCGCTTGTAGCGGGGGCTGATCTCCGGGAGTCTTTCCAGGTCGGCCTGGAGGGATTCGAGGAGCTCGTCGGTGGCGCCCGTGTACCGGATGGAGTTCGACAGCTGTCCGCGCAGCTGGTCGACGAGTTCGAGGGCGTCGGTGATCCCGTGCTCGTGCTGGAGGATCAGTACGTCCCAGGTGACGGCGGGGGTGACGTTGGGGTTGCCGTCCCGGTCGCCGCCGATCCAGGTGCCGAAGGTGAGTGGCCTGGTCTCCGGCGGGATCTCGACGCCGACCCGTTCCAGCTCGGCTGCCAGGTCCTCCAGGACGTCGCCGACCGCGCCGGCGTGCAGCTCGTCGAGGTAGTAGATGGCGTTGCGGGCCTCGTCGGCGGGCTCGGGGCGTACGACCCGGAGCTCGTCGGTCTGCCAGATCAGGTCGATCGACTCGGCGAGGCGCAGGTCGTGCCGGCGCCGGTCGGAGGCGATGACGGGTGTTTCCAGGAGCTCTGCGATGCGGCGGAGCTTGTTGAGTACGGAGCGCCGGGCGGCCTCGGTGGGGTGGGCGGTGAAGACCGGCCGCACGTTGAGGTTCTTGACGGTCTGCTTGAGGTGCTCGGGGTCGGCGTCCTTCAGCAGGTCGGCGGTGCGGGCCAGCAGCCCGCCCTCGGCCGCGCGCAGCTCGCGCATCTCGCGCCCGCGGTGTACCTGTTCGGTGACGTTGGCCAGGTGGAAGTATGTGGAGAAGGCGCGCACGAGGCGTGCGGCGGTCTCCAGGTCGGTGTCGCCCAGCAGCTCTGCTGCGGCTTCGCCGTCGGTACGGGTGAGGGCCCGGACCCGTTCCACGAGCTCCAGGAGCTCGGGGCCCTCCTGGCGTACGAGCGTCTCGCCGAGGAGGTCGCCGAGGCGGCGGATGTCGGCACGCAGCTCGGGGCTGGTGTGGGGGGTCGTCTGGTCGGCACTGCTCACAGGTGCGGCTCCTTGCAGTGGGGGAACACGTCAGGCAGGAACTCGGACCGCGCTGTCCGACACGGCCCAGGATAGGTGCCCCCATATTCGGGTACTCGGCGGCCTCGGCGGGCGGGCCTCACCGCTGCCATACTTACGAAGCCGTAGGTTACGGAACCGTAGCCAGGCATTACCCGCATTCCTCACCCCACAGGGGACCACATGACCATCAGCCCCGATCTACTGAAGGAGTCCCCGGATTCGTCCGGGGCTTCGGGATCGTCCGCCGACTCGTCCGCCGGCCCGTCCGCCGACCGGGCGGCTGCTCCGGCTCCGCTCGCGACGCGCGGCGGCGAGTCGAAGCGCTCCATCGAACAGATCGCCCTGCTCCTGTTCATCACCGTCCCCTTCGTGGCGCTCCTCGCGGCGATTCCGCTCGCGTGGGGCTGGGGGGTGAGCTGGCTCGACCTGGGCCTCATGATCTTCATGTATTACCTGGGCTGCCACGGCATCACGATCGGTTTCCACCGCTACTTCACGCACGGCTCCTTCAAGGCGAAGCGCCCGCTGCGGATCGCTCTGGCCCTCATGGGTTCGATGGCCGTCGAGGGCCCGCTGGTGCGGTGGGTGGCCGACCACCGCAAGCACCACAAGTTCTCGGACGGGGAGGGCGATCCGCACTCCCCGTGGCGCTTCGGCGAGGATCTGCCGTCCCTCATGAAGGGCCTGTGGTGGGCCCACATCGGCTGGATGTTCGACGAGGAGCAGACCCCGCAGGACAAGTACGCCCCGGACCTGATCAAGGACCCGGCGATCCGTCGCATCTCGCGCGACTTCATCTACTGGACCATGCTCTCGCTCGCGATTCCGCCGCTGGTCGGCGGCCTCGTCACGATGTCCTGGTGGGGTGCCTTCACGGCGTTCTTCTGGGGCTCGCTGGTCCGTGTGGCGCTCCTCCACCACGTCACCTGGTCCATCAACTCGATCTGCCACGCGGTCGGCAAGCGTCCCTTCAAGTCGCGGGACCGCTCAGGCAATGTGTGGTGGTTGGCGGTCCTCTCCTGTGGTGAGTCCTGGCACAACCTGCACCACGCGGACCCGACCAGCGCCCGGCACGGCGTGCTGAAGGGCCAGGTCGACTCGTCGGCCCGGCTCATCCGCTGGTTCGAGCAGGCAGGCTGGGCGTACGACGTGCGCTGGCCGACGGCATCGCGGCTGGCCTCCCGGCGCAAGACCGACGACGAATCCGACGACGAATCCCCGAGCAAGACCCAAGCGACAGAAACGGCATGATGGAGCCTGTGGCGACCGACGGCAGCAGCACTGGCAGTACGAACCCGAGCGCGAGCGGCGACAAGCCCCGCCCCGTGACGCGGCGGGCCCGCCGCGTCCGGATGACCGGCGCGGAACGCCGTGAGCAGCTGCTGGACATCGGCCGCACGCTCTTCGCGGAGAAGGGCTTCGAGGGGACGTCGGTGGAGGAGATCGCGGCGAAGGCCGGTGTCTCCAAGCCCGTCGTCTACGAGCACTTCGGCGGCAAGGAGGGCCTGTACGCGGTCGTGGTCGACCGCGAGATGCGGGCGCTCCTCGACATGGTGCAGAGCGCCCTGACGGCCGGCCACCCGCGCGAGCTCCTGGAGCAGGCCGCCTTCGCGCTCCTCGATTACATCGAGACGTACACGGACGGTTTCCGCATCCTGGTCCGCGACTCCCCCGTCGCGCAGTCCACGGGCACTTTCGCGTCGCTCATCTCCGACATCGCCACCCAGGTCGAGGACATCCTCGGCCTGGAGTTCAAGGCCCGCGGCTTCGACCCGAAGCTGGCCCCCCTCTACGCGCAGGCCCTGGTGGGCATGGTGGCGCTGACGGGCCAGTGGTGGCTCGACGTCCGCAAGCCGAAGAAGGCGGAGGTCGCCGCGCACCTGGTGAACCTCTCCTGGCACGGGCTGGAGAACCTGGAGGCGAAGCCGCGGCTGATAGGGCACCGCAAGAGCTGAGACCTTGAGCGGTCGGCGGTACTCGGCGGTACTCGGCGGTACTCGGGAGTGCGAGGCAGCACTCGGCGAGCCCTCGGCAGTACGGGAACGGGCCGCCCCGGCATGACGCCGGGGCGGCCCGTTCGCGTACGTACGTCCTCAGGCCCCGGTGTCGGCCTTGGGGTCGGGCGAGGTCAGCACCACGACCGACCCGTCGCCGTCGAAGTCGTCCACGAGGGCGTACACCGCAATTCCGGCACGGGCGTACTCGCGGCGCTTGTGGATGCGGTCGCGCTGAATGTGCTGCCGGCCCGAGGCCACGACCTCGACGACCGTGCCGACGCCCGGCGCCGGGATCCCGTAGCCGTCCTCATCGCCGAACTCGTCGCACGAACGGGTGCCCCGTACGACGCCGCGCTCGTACGACGCCGCGCTACTCACCCGCCGTACGGACCCGGCTGCGCGGCAGCACCACCGCCACCCACACCAGCCAGATCAGCCCGCCGAAGCGGACCACCGGCAGGGCGTAGCCGAAGGGGTCGGCCAGCAGGCTGAGCGTGGCGAGCATGCCTGCTGCTGCCAGCGCGCATCCCACCCGGGCGAGCGGCTTGGGCAGCAGCCCCGCCCGGAGCCCGGAGACGGCGAGCCCCGCGACGAGCAGCCCGAAGGCCACCGCGTACGTCACCCCGCCCGTCAGGAACGAGAGATCGGCGACCGCCCGCGCCAGCGCCGGTGCGGCATCGGCCGCCAGCCGCTCCCCCGTCCAGGTGAAGAGCGCGCTGAGCGTCAGTGCGAGGGACGCCATCACCCCGCCCACCAGGGTGATCGCGGAGCCGGGCGCGGTGATCCCGAGGGCCCGCAGCCGCCGGTGGGCAACGGCCGCGAGCACCGCCAGCGGTACGGCGGAAGCCAGCAGCAGGAAGGCCCCGATCCGGATCGTGCTGCCGTTGCCCTGTGTGTACGTGAGGACTTCGGCGCCGGTGGCGGTGGGCTGCGGGGTGGCGCTGTTGAGGGCGACGTACGCGATCGTCAGGGCGGCGAAGGAGAGGACGGGCAGGAGCAGGGGCGGGCCCGCCTGGGGACGTCGTGTGCGGGCGGTGTCCGGTACAGCCGCGGTGGTGGTCAAGGTGACTCCTCGGTCGGGACCCGCACCCGGAGGCCGGAGGGGCCTCCGCCGTGGTGCGCGGTCACCGGTACGACGGGGCGCCCGGCCCGGGATGTGACATCAGCCCCGAGCCTCCGAGCCCCCGGGCCCCCGGGCCCCCGGGCCACGCAAGCCCGCTACCCCCGGCCGAGTACGCACTCAAGGTGGTGGTCCAGAACTCCCTTGGCAGCGGCCGGAGTTCGCATGCCGAGTGCCACGTCCACGCCCAGTCCCGTGGCCACGGTCCAGCAGATGTCCGCATCGATGCGGGGGTCGCCCGCGGCCTTCGCCCCCCGCTCCGCCCGTGCTCCGGCGATCAGGCCCGCGGTGAAGTCCAGGAGTTCGCCGTCGCCCGGTCCCAGTACGCCTGCCATCTCCGGGTCCGAGATCGCCCGTCCGAGTACGGCGACGGACAGCCGGAGCAGCCGTACCCCTTCCTCGTCGCGTGCGAGCATCGCGTACAGGCACTCGCGGAGCATGACCTCCGCGCCGGGGGGCCCGTCCTCCTCCGCCACGGCCTTGATCGATGCCTCGATACGGGCGTTGAGTGCGGCCACGGCCCGCCGGACCGCGTCCCGTACCAGCTCTTCGCGTGACGCGTGGTAGTGCTGCACCTGCCCCATCGACACGCCTGCCTCGGCCGCGACCTTCCGCAGCGTGACGCCTTCGAGCCCGTCCTGGAGGGTCAGTGCCCAGACGGCTTCGGCCAGCCGTCGCTTGCGGTCCTCGTGGTCCACGACCTTCGGCATGCGTGCGTCCGCCCTTCCCGCGTTTTCCCATGCGATCGCATTGCATCCGTGCGACCCACTCAATACAATGCGAGTGCATTGTATTGGCTCACGTCCCGCACAGCGAAAGGCAGCCCGCCATGAAGTTCGACGTCCTCCAGATCCTCGGTGCGGTCCTTCTGGTCATCGGCGGCCAGGGAGCGATCCGCATGCTGATCGACCACGCCCACACGGGCCTGCTCGGCGGCCTCGGCGCCCCGTTCGCGGTCACGCTCGTCACGTACCTCACGGCCGTCCTCTTCGGCCTGATCCTGGCGGGCTGGGCGCACGACCGCGCGAAGGCGCTGGGCCGGCGCGGGAAGTAGGCGAGCCCGCCGCCCAGGGGAAGGGTTGACCCTGACCCTGCGTCAGGGTTGGAGCCTTGTCGCATGACGAACAGCAACAACAGCAGTCGCAACAGCAGCAGCAATAGCAGGAGCAACAACAGCGCTTCCCCGACCCGGCCCGCCCCGCCGGTCGGCGGGTTCCAGGAGATCGACGGCCGGCGCGTCTTCGTACACCGGGCGGGCAGCGGCGGACCGGCCGTGGTGTTCCTGCCGGGCGCCAGCGCGATCGGCCTGGACTACTTCGGTGTCCTGCAGGAGGTCTCGCAGTTCACCACCGGCGTGCTGTACGACCGCGGCGGCACGGGCTTCAGCGACGCCGTCCCGCTGCCGCGCACCGCCGCGGCGGTCGCCACGGAACTGCGCGAGCTGCTGCGCGCCCAGGACGTCGCCGGTCCGTACGTCCTGGTGGCGCACTCCCTCGGCGGCTTCTACGCGCACCGGTTCGCCCAGCTGTACCCGCAGGACGTGGCCGGGCTGGTCTGGCTGGACGCCTTCCACCGCGACTGGGACGCCTTCATGCCTCCCGCGGCGAGTCTGGCCGCGGTCGAGCGGATGGGCCCCGGCTGGGAGCAGATGGTGCGGATGCGCCCGACGCTGCGCGAGATGTACGCCGAACTGCTCGCGGACTACCCGGAGCAGCTGCGGCAGGCGATGATCGACGCCAAGACGAGTGACGAGCTGACCCGCTCCGGCATCGCCGAGCGCACCGGGCTTGCCGCACTCGCCGCCGAGCTGCTGACCGGTCCCGGCGTCCCGGACGTCCCGGTGGTCGCTCTCACCGTGGTGGGCACCGACCCCGGCCAGAAGGCGATGACCTCGGAGCGGACACTGCAGGAGATGCACGACGGCAGGACGAGGCTGGACGCGGCCCTGGCCGGCGCGGTCTCGCACGGGGAACAGCGCATCATCTCCGACACCGCCCACCACCGGCTCTGCTTCGAACGGCCCGATGCGGTGATCCGGGCGGTACGCGACGTGGTCGACCGCTCTCGTCACTAAACTCGGCACGACTGCACGGCGTACGAAGGCCCGTGGGACAGAGACCTAGGAGGACGGTGCTCACGATCGGCCGGCTTGCGGCGACCGCCGGAGTGACCGTGCGTACCGTTCGGCACTACCACCACATCGGCCTGCTGCCCGAGCCCGAGCGCGACGCCTCCGGCTATCGCCGCTACAGCGCGCAGGCGGCGGTGGATCTCATCCGGATCAGGACCCTCGCCGATGCCGGGGTGCCCCTGGCCCGTATCGACGCGCTGCTGCACGCGGAGCCTGCCGCATTCGAGGCGGCCGTCACCGGCATCGACGCCGAGTTGCGGCGCAAGATCGACCAGCTCACCGAATCCCGCCGCCGGATCGCCCAACTCGCCGGCGGTGAAAGCCTCGTCCTGCCTCCCGAGGTCGTCGCCATCCTGGACCGGATGCGCGGCCTCGGGATCAGCGAGCGGAGAGTACTGCTCGAACGCGACTCGTGGATCCTGATGCGGGCACTGGACCCGCAGATCGTGCCGGAGCGGATACGGGACAAGAACGCCGGCCTCGACGACCCCGAGACGACGCGCCTGTTCCTCGCCTGCGACGAAGCGGTCGGCTGGGATCCGCACGATCCGCGCCTGGGCCGGCTCATCGACGACCTGGACGCGTGGGAGATCGCGCACGAACGCGACAGCAACCGGGCCGGATACCTGAAGCTGGTCTCCTCCCGGATCTCCGAGGCATCCCCTGCCTGGCGACGCATCGTCACCGCCCTCGCCCACCGCGCCGAGCAGCGCCGCCCCGCCAAGAACGACGACTGAGGCACATCAGGCCAGGCGTCACTCTTTGTGAGTACATCTCGCGATCTCGGCCGCTACGGTGAGGGGGCAGGCCCAGAATCCCGTCCATGGGAGGAATCACCATGACCGCCGAGCCGATCGCCGAGTCGGGATGCCACTGGCCCGTGCCGCCGCAGGACGGCTACACCGTGGACGACCTGTTTACGCTGCCCGGCCTCCCGCCGCACACCGAAATGCTCGACGGGAGCCTGGTATTCGTGAGTCCGCAGCGGCGTTTCCACGCCAAGATGATCGAGCTGTTGATGAACGGCCTGCGCAGCACACTTCCAGAAGCCCTGACGGTCGAACGGGAGATGACCGTCGTGATCGACCGGCGCAACGGCCCCGAGCCCGACCTCTCCGTCACGCTGGCCGAGGCCGCGACCAGTCTCGACCAGACCCACTTCCAGGCGTCCGACGTCCGTCTCGCCGTGGAAGTCGTCTCCCCCGAGTCCGAGTCCCGCGACCGCGACACCAAGCCTCGCAAGTACGCCGCTGCCGGTATCCCGCACTTCTGGCTCGTCGAGATGACCGACAGCAACGCCCACCCCGTCGTTCGTGTCTACGAACTCGACCCGCTGTCCAGGACATACGCACTGACCGGCATCCACCACGATCAGCTCAAGGTCAGAGTCCCGTACGACATCGCGATCGACATCTCGCTGGACGCGCTCAAGGAGCTGTGAGCTCCACCGCTGTGACCGCCTCCAGGAACTCCAGCCTGTTCCCCACCGGGTCCGTGGAGTAGAAGCGTTTGTGCCCCGGCAGGTTGTCGTCCCGTACGACCTCCGCGCCGTGCGAGGCCAGGCGGGCCGCGTACGCCTCGATCCCCGAGATGCGGATCCCCGGGTGAGCCTTGCGGGCCGGGTGGAAGTCCTCCTCGATACCCAGGTGGAGCCGGACCCCGCCCGCCTCGAACCAGCAGCCTCCGCGCGCCGCCAGCACCGGCGGTTTCGGGACCTCCCGCATGCCGAGGACGTCGACGTAGTACGTACGGAGGGCGGGCTCGGAGCCGGGCGGGGCGGCGAGCTGGACGTGGTCGAGGGCGGCGATCACGGGCGCACCGCCACGGCGAAGATGCGGCGGAAGGGGAAGACCGTCCCGGCGGGGCCCGGCGGGTAGGCCTCGCGGAGGGCGGTCGCGTACTCGGCGGTGAAGGCCGCCGCGGCCTCCTCGTCGTCGGCGAGTGCGGTCAGGACGGGGCGCAGGGCCGTGCCCTTGACCCAGTCCAGGACGGGGTCCTCGCCGGTGAGGAGCTGGAGGTAGGTGGTCTCCCAGACGTCCGCGGCGCAGCCGAGGGAGGTGAGGAGGGAGAGGTAGTCGGCAGGGGCGAGAACCGCCGCCGCGCGGTCGCCCGTGCCCGAGAGCCGTGAGCGCCAGCGCGGGGACTCCCGCAGGCCCGCCAGGATCGTGTGGCTCGGGGCATCGAAGTTCCCCGGGACCTGGAAGGCGAACGTCCCGCCGGGGGTGAGTCCCTCCAGCCATCCTTCGATGAGCGAGGCGTGGCCCGGGACCCACTGGAGGAGTGCGTTGGAGACGATCAGGTCGTACGAGGCGGGGGCGGGGGCCCAGGTCGACGCCTCGGCGTACGCGAAGTCCAGGTTCTCCCCGGCGTACTGCTGCGCCTTCACCAGCATCTCGCGGGAGTTGTCGTAGCCCGTGATGCGGGCGTCGGGCCAGCGGGAGGCCAGGAGTGCCGTCGCGTTGCCCGCGCCGCAGCCCAGGTCCGCGATGCGGGCGGGAGGTGTGGCGGGGGTGATGCGGGACAGGAGGTCCGCGAAGGGGCGGGTGCGGTGGCCCTCGTGGCGGAGGTACTGGGACGGGTCCCAGACAGGAGAAGGGGAAGTCGTCATGGCTTCAGCCTCCCCCAGGCATATCTTGACGTCAAGAGAGTTGTCGTCAAGATACTTGAATGCAAGAGACTTCATGTCGACAGACCCCCTACACTGATCGTCATGGAGGACGAGGTCGATCGACTGGTCGCAGCATGGCGCCGAGAGCGCCCCGACCTCGACGTGGAGCCCCTTGAGGTGCTCAGTCGAGTGTCCAGGCTGGCGCGCCATCTCGACCGTGCGCGCCGGCTGGCGTTCTCCGAGCACAGCCTGGAGCCCTGGGAGTTCGACGTACTGACGTCGCTCCGGCGGGCCGGGGATCCGTATCAGCTCTCCCCCGGGCAGCTGCTGACGCAGACGCTCGTCACGTCCGGGACGATGACCAACCGGATCGACAGGCTCGCCAAGAAGGGCCTGGTGGAGCGGCTGCCGGACCCCAGTGACCGGCGCGGGGTTCTCGTGCGGCTGACGGACGAGGGCCGTGACCGTGCCGACCAGGCGCTCGCGGGCCTGCTGGAGCAGGAGCGGGCGATCCTCGGTGAGCTGTCACGGGCGCAGCGCGGTGAACTGGCCGCTCTGCTACGCCAGTTGACCGCCCCGTTCGACAACGTCCCCAGCAGTTAGGTCGGCGGGTCCCACACCCGCCCGGCGGGCCAGGGCGACCGCGGCGAGGGTCGAGTGGACGCCCAGCTTTCCCAGCACGTTCTGCATGTGGGTGCGGACCGTGTGCGGGGACAGGAAGAGTCGTTCGGCGACGGCCTTGCGGCCGAGGCCGGCGACCATGCAGCGCAGCACCTCGCGCTCGCGCGGAGTCAGGGACTCCACCAGCCGTTCGCTCTCCGTGCGGTGCTTGCGGGCCGCGGTCAGCTCGCGGAGCACCCCGGTGAGGAGTGCGGGCGGGAGGTGCGTCTCGTCGCGCAGTACGCCCCGGATGACGGCCAGGAGGCGCTGCAGGGAGCAGTCCTTGGCCACCCACCCACAGGCGCCGGCCTGCAGTGCGAGGGCGGCCCTGCGCGGGTCGTCCTTCTCCGCGAGTACGACAGTGCGGACGCTGGGCTGGCCGGTGCGCACGCCTGCGACCAGGGAGATTCCGTCGACCAGGCCGTCCTGCTCGGCCCCGTGGTCGGGGACGGCGACCGCGTGCGGGGCGCCTCCGCCCGGCGCGAGGGTCGTGCCGAGGTCCGCGTCGATGAGCATCACGTCGAACTTGCGGCCTTCCGCCGCTCCCCGTTCCAGACACCGCAGCGCGGCGGGGCCGCTGCCGGCGGCCGTCACGTCGACGTCCGGTTCCGCCGCGAGGGCGGCTGCGAGCGACTCGGCGAAGATTCGGTGGTCGTCGACCACCAGGACGCGAATACGAACCACTGCCTCTGACACCCCCATGAGTCGGAGGACGGACCTGCGCGGACACGACTCCCGGGGCCGGGCGGAATCGTCGGTGCGCACGGCCGCCGCCGTGTGCCGATCAATACCGGCCGATCAATACCCCGGCCCCGGGGGTCGTAGTCCGACTGTCTCGCCCCCTGATCAGCACCGGCCCCCACCGGTGCTCAAGCCTCAGAGTACGGGCGGGGGCGATGACCGGAAGGGTATTTGCAGAACTGTTTGGCCTCGGGGCCCGGCGTGCGCTTCCTGTGTCGTGTTGTGGCGAAAGGCGAGAGGGAATGGACAGTTCCTGTCACTCATGGGCCGCCCAACCCCCCTGCGCTTCACGGCAGTTCAGCTCAGCCTGCGGGCACCTGCCGCCGGTGTGACCGGGAAGACGCGCGGACTCCGGTGACCGGCCGCCTCGAACGCCGCTTCGACTGCCCGCGTCAGGTCGGCCACCGCCGACTCCTCCACGAGGACGATCGCGGAGCCCCCGAAGCCGCCGCCGGTCATCCGGGCGCCGTACGCCCCCGCCGCGTTCGCCGCCTCGACGGCGAGGTCCAGTTCCGGGCAGGAGATCCGCAGGTCGTCCCGGAGGGAGGTGTGCCCCTCGGTGAGTACCGGGCCGATCGCGCGGGTGTCGCCCGCGTCCAGGTGGGCGATCACCTGCTCGACGCGGTGGTTGTCGGTGAGGACGTGGCGGACGTAGCGGCGGACCCGTTCGTCGTCCAACTCGGCCAGTTTCGCGTCCAGTTGTCCGTACGGTACGTCGCGCAGGTGGGTGACTCCGAGGAGGCGGGCGCCCTCCTCGCAGCCCGCGCGGCGTTCCGCGTACGCCCCGTCGCCGAGGGCGTGCTTGACGCGGGTGTCGACGACGACGAGGGCGAGGCCCTGTGCGGCCAGGTCGAAGGGGACCTGGCGGCGGGTGAGGTCGCGGGTGTCGAGGTGGAGGGCGTGCCCGGCCTCGCAGCAGGCGGACGCCGTCTGGTCCATGATGCCGCAGGGCACCCCGACGAAGGCGTTCTCCGCACGCTGGCAGATGAGCGCCAACTCCGGGCGGGAGAGCGGCAGTTGGTGCAGCTCGGTGAGGGCGAGACCGAGGGAGACCTCCAGGGCGGCCGAGGAGGAGAGGCCCGCGCCGGTGGGGACGGTGGAGCGCAGGTGTACGTCCGCGCCGCCGGCCGCCTCCTCGTGCCCCGCCTCGCACAGCGCCCAGACGACGCCCGCGAGGTAGGTCCACCAACTGCCGTCGCAGGAAGGGGGCTTGAGGTCGTCGACGTGGATCTCGGTGACGCCCTCCTCGCTGTCGCCCGAGTGCAGTCGCAGCACACCGTCGGTGCGGCGGGCCACCGCGGCCTGCGCGGTGTGCGGGAGGGCGAGCGGCATCACGAAGCCGTCGTTGAAGTCGGTGTACTCGCCGATGAGGTTGACCCGGCCGGGGGCCGCCCAGACGCCCTCGGGCTCCGTACCGTACAACTCCCTGAATTCCGCTATGACGTGTTCCGGGCTCACTGGCCGCTCTCCTTGCCCTGTGCGAAGCGCCACGCGTCGCCGATGATGTCGGCCAGGTCCGTGCGCGAGGGGGTCCAGCCCAGTTCGGTGCGGGCCCGGTCCGCCGAGGCGACCAGGATCGCGGGGTCGCCCGGACGGCGGGGGCTCATGACCTCGGGGATCGGGTGTCCGGTGACCTTGCGGACGGTTTCGATCACCTCGCGGACGGAGAAGCCGGTGCCGTTGCCGAGGTTGCAGATGCGGTGCGTGCCCGGTTCGGCGGCGGCGACGGCGAGGAGGTGGGCCTCGGCGAGGTCGGCGACGTGGAGGTAGTCGCGGACGCAGGTGCCGTCGGGGGTCGGGTAGTCGTCGCCGTACACGGAGATCGACTCGCGGCGGCCCTGGGCGACCTGCAGGACGAGCGGAATGAGGTGCGACTCCGGGTCGTGCCGCTCGCCGCACGCGACATTTCCTGAAGGGCCGTACGCACCGGCCACGTTGAAGTAGCGGAGCGAGACCGCGGCCAGGCCGTGGGCGGTGCACTCGCCGCTGATCATGTGGTCGACGGCGAGCTTGGAGGCGCCGTACGGGCTGGTGGGCGCGGTCGGCAGGTCCTCGGTGATGGGGGTGACGGCGGGTTCGCCGTACGTCGCCGCCGTGGAGGAGAAGACGAGGCGGCGCACGCCCGCGTCGCGCATCGCGGCGAGGAGGTCCATGGTGCCGCCGACGTTGTTGCGCCAGTACTTCCCCGGGTCGGCGACGGACTCGCCGACCTGCGAGAACGCGGCGAAGTGGAGGACGCCGTCGTAACTCCCGTCCAGATGCGCGGCCGCGTCCTGGATGCGGCCCTCGACGAAGGCGGCGCCGGTGGGGACGGCCTCGCAAAAGCCCGTGGAGAGGTCGTCGAGGACGGTCACCTCGTGGCCGGCCTCCAGGAGGTGCGCCGTGACGACGCTGCCGACGTAGCCCGCGCCGCCCGTAACCAAGTACTTCATGTGTTGCTCGCTACCTCTCGCAGTCGGGTGGCCGCGGCCTCCGGCGACACGTCGTTGACGAACGCGCCCATGCCGGACTCGGAGCCCGCGAGGACCTTCAGCTTGCCGGACGTGCGGCGGACGGTGAACAGCTCCAGGTGCAGGGCGAAGTCCTCGCGCAGCGGGTGCCGGAAGGGCGCCTGGTGCCAGGCCGAGATGTACGGGGTGGGGGGCTGGTCCGGCCCGAAGATGCGGTCGAAGCGGCGCAGCAACTCCAGGTAGACGGACGGGAATTCGGCGCGGGCCGCGTCGTCCAGGGCGCGCAGGTCGGGGACCCGGCGGGTGGGGTAGAGGTGCACCTCGTAGGGCCAGTGCGCGGCGTACGGGACGAAGGCGGTCCAGTGTTCACCCTCAAGGACGACCCGGGAGCCTTCGCCGCGTTCACGGGCGACGACCTCGTCGAAGAGGTTCGACGCGCCGCCGGTGCGGGCGGCGTGGGCTTCGAGGGAGCGGAGCATCAGGTCCGTACGGGGGGTGACGTACGGGTAGCCGTAGATCTGGCCGTGCGGGTGGCCGAGGGTGACGCCGATCTCGGCGCCCCGGTTCTCGAAGCAGAACACCTGTTCCACGGCGGGGAGCTGGGCCATTTCCGCCGTGCGGTCGGTCCACGCTTCGAGGACCAGGGCGACCTGGTCCTCGGTGAGGTCGGCGAACGAGGCTCCGTGGTCGGAGGTGAAGCAGACCACCTCGCAGCGGCCCGAGTCCCCGGCGAGGGACGGGAAGCGGTTCTCGAAGACGGCCACGTCGTAGTCGGCGTCCGGGATCTCGCTCTCGTGGCCCTCGCGGGACGGGCAGAGCGGGCACGCGTCGGCGGGCGGCAGATAGGTGCGCTCCTGGCGGTGCGAGGCGATGGCCACCGAGTCGCCGAGGAGCGCGTCGTGGCGGATCTCGGACGCGGTGGCGACCGGGGTGAGCGGGCGCGGGTCGACCGCGTCCCGGACCCGGTCGTCCGCCGTGTCGTAGTAGAGGAGTTCACGACCATCGGCAAGCCGGGTCGATGTCTTCTTCACAGTCACCTCACGCACGCACACCTGCCAACAGAATCGAACATAAGAAACCATGGCACAACAGTGGCGTCAATGGCGGAGGTACATGGCGGGGCGGATCGGAGCAGGTCCCCGCGCCCCTCGATGCCCCTCAGGTCTCCTCAGTGCTCCTGCGGGGCAGCTGTCGTCGCGCGGTCGAGGAGCCCCGTACGGGCCGCGAGGGCGGCCGCCTCCAGGCGGGAGCCAACGCCCAGCTTCATCAGGACGCGCTGGACGTGGGTGCGCGCGGTGCTGGGCGCGATGCCCATGCCGGCCGCGATGAGCCGGGTGTCCTCGCCGTCGGCGACCCGGACCAGGACCTCGACCTCGCGCGGGGTCAGCAGGTGCAGCAGCCGCTGGCCCTCGTCGTCGGGCTGGGCGGCCGGGTTGAGGAGTTCCGCGAAGGCGTTCTGGAGGAGCTGCGGCGCCACCGCCGCCTCCCCCGCGCGCGCCTTCACCATGGCGCGCTCGACGCCCTCGATGCGCTCGTCGTGACGTACGTAACCGGCCGCCCCGGCGGCGAAGGCGGCGGCGATGCCGCGCGGGCTGGGGACGGGACCGAGGACGACGACGGCCACCTGGGGCCGCTCGCGTTTGATCCGTACGATCGGGTCGAAGGTGCCCGGCAGGGCAGGGGTCGCCGTGCCGAACAGACAGACCTCCGGCGCCCGGCTGACCACCAGTTCGGCCGCACCCGCGGTGGGCGCGGCGGCGGCGAGCACACGGTGCCCGCGGAGTTTGAGCGCCGAGGCGAGTGCCTCGGCGAGCAGGCGGTGATCGTCGACCACCATGAGCCGTACGCCCATCGAAACCCCCCACGTTCCCCCAGGAGCAGGCCCCCCGGCCTCCTGACCCGGCAAGCTACACGCTTGTTCGACGTTGCGCGCCCCTTACCGTCAGAAGCCACTCAAAGTTGTCAAATACCCTTGTTGGCCGATTGGTTGGGTTTGAGAGCTGTAGCAGCGCGAAGAAGGGGCGCCCCCGACATCAAGTCGGGGGCGCCCCTCGGCGGTGGTGGGCTCCGGTCAGGGGCCGAAGACCATCGCCAGGTACTTCTGGCTGGTGTTGCTGTCGCTCAGCAGGTCGTTCGAGAGGAACAGCCGCCCACCGGCGAACCGTGCGTTCTCGAAGTTGATGGTGAGGCTGGACTCGGCGTCCCTGACCGCCCGGTCGCCCGGGTTGTCCAGCAGGACCGTCTGCTTGAGGGAGCCGCCGTCGATGCTGGCGACCTGGCCTCCCTTGTCGTACGGGGGGAACTTGTAGACGATCAGGTTTCCACCGTCCATGCGCAGCGGGACCATCGAGTACCGCTCGCCCGCGGGGATGTTGTCCGAGGTGGGCTTGCCGGTCTTCAGGTCCCAGGACACGATCTCGTTGGTGCGGCCGGTCTCGGCCGTGCTCCGGCGCTGGACGGTCGGCAGGTAGACCTTGCCGTTGCCCACCGCGACCTTGGTGCAGCCCTCGATGTCGCCGCGCGGGCAGTGCAGGTCGTACTTCTCGCCGTCGACCGGCATCTGGGCGAGCAGCTTGCCCGTCGCGCCGTCGATCGAGAACAGGTCGGAGATGCCTGCGGTGCCGGTGGCGGAGTCGTTGACCTCCGCGCCGACGAGCAGCGGCTTGGTCGAGACGATCGAGGCCGTCTCGGCGCCCGCGGGCAGCTTGTACGTGGAGAGCGGCGCGCCGGAGGTCGGGTTCAGCGTCTGGATCAGCAGCTGCGGGGCGTCGTAGGTGCCGCACTGGCGGATCGCGACGAGGGCGGGACCGCCGCCGTAGCCCTTGTCCTCGCAGTTGTCGGCGGAGGGCTTGGGGCTCCACAGCTCCTTGCCGTTGATGTCGACCGCGCCGGCTCCGCCGGTGCCGCCGGCCGCGACGGTGTCGCCGGAGATGGTGACCTGGTCGAGGCTGGCGAGCCGGTCGGCGTCCTTGAAGTGGTGCTGCCACAGCAGCTTGCCCGTGGTGAGGTCGAACAGGCCGATCTCACTGCACGGGGCGACCTTCTTGCCGGCTTCCAGGGTGCCCTCGAAGAGGAAGGCGGCCTTGTTGCCGTCCTTGGAGAGGAAGCGCGACTCGCCGCAGACCTCGCCGGTCAGGGGGAGCTTCCAGAGCTCGGTGCCCTTCTCCGGGTCGTAGCCGACGATGGTCTTGACGCCGGCCTTGGCGTACACCTTGTCGGTGGCCCAGGAGCCCTTGGCGTCGGTGAGTTCCTTGACCACCGGCATCGGGACCTGGAACTTGACCTTGGAGGTGACGTTCTCGGGGGCCTTCTCCTTGCCCGCGCCGTCCGGGGCCGGGGGTCCGGCCTTCTCCTCGGTCTTGCCGTCGCCGCCGCCTCCGCCGGAGGAGCTGCCCGCGACGTCCTCGGTCCCGTCGCTGCTGGTCGCCTTGTAGACGACGCCCGCGCCGACGATCAGGACGACGGCGGCGACCGCCGCGATAATGATCTTCAGCTGGTTGGACAGACCGCCACCGCCGCTGCCGCCTGGCTGCTGCGGGGCGGGCGCCTGGGGCGGGTACATGCCGACCGTGGCGGGCTGACCGGGCTGACCCGGGAAGCCATAGCCCTGCTGGGGCGGCTGCGGCTGCTGTCCGGGCTGGCCCGGGTAGCCGTAACCGGCCGGGGGCGCCTGACCGCCCGGCGGGGGCGTCTGCGGCGGCTGGCCGGGAGCCTGCGGGGGCTGGCCCGGGGCCTGCGGGTAGCCGTAGCCGGGCTGGGCCGGCGGCTGGCCGGGCGGCGTCGGGGCGCCGAAGCCACCGGCGGGCGGCTGGGTGGGCGCACCGAAACCACCGGCGGCCGGCGGGGGCGTCTGCGGCGGCTGCGGGGCCTGGTTCGGGCCGGACTCGGGCGACTTGCTGAACGGCGACGGGGGCGGAGACCCGTCCCCGTTCTTCGGGGGTTCGTTGGGCGGCTGCGTCATGGTGGCACTACCTCTGGGGACGTAGGAGGGTGGCAGGGAGAAGGCCGGGAGACCTTCGGAATTCTTCGTGGTGCGGCGGGTGCGCGAACGGGGGGTGCGGCGGGTGCGCGAACGGGGCGGGGCCGGCCGCTGCCGGCCAAACTCCCGCCCCGTACACGTCAGTTGCCGAACGCCAGCAGGGTCTGCGGCTTCTCGTCGTCCTTGCCCGAGACGCGGTCGGGAGCGAGGAAGAGCCGGCCGCCCTCGTAGGAGAGGAGCTTGGAGTACATGCCGTTCTCGATCGACTGCACGGCCGACGAGTTCTTCAGTACGGGCACCGGATTGCCGCCCGCGGCGGGGATCTTCACGAGCCCGCCGGGCTTGTCGTACGACGGCTCGGTGTACGCGAAGACGAAGCCGCCCTCGGCCTTGACCGGGAGCAGTTCGCGGCCCGGATCCTTCGAGGCCCACTTGAGCTTGCCGGTGACGACGTCGTACGCGCGGACCTCGTTGCTGCGGCCCGACACACCGGGGTCGGAGGACTTCGCCTCGCTCGGCACGTACAGCGTGGTGGCGTCGGCGGCGACGCCCTGGCAGCCCTGGAGGCTGTTGTTGAACATGCCGCACCGGGCCGAGGGCAGTTCACCGGTCATCTGGGCGCTGGGCTGACCGTTCGCCTTGAAGAAGGAGACGTTGCCGGCCTTCTTCTCGCGGTTCTGCAGGTAGATGACCAGCGGCTCGACGGAGTAGACGTTCTTGATCTCCCAGCCCTCGGGCGCCTTCCAGGTCCACTTGCCCTTGCCCGTCGCCGGGTCGAGCTCACGGAGCTGGTAGCTGGTCTTGCTGTTGGAGCCACTGCCGGTGCAGCTGTCGACGCCGAGCAGCTTGGTGCCGTTGGAGGCGAAGGAGGACAGCCGGCAGCCGCCGACGCGCTCGCTGGTGAACGCGCTGGATCCGTCACTGACCTTGAAGGCCTTGGGGTTGCCGAAGCGGGCGCTGGTGGTGACGGTGTCACCCGTGATCGCCATTTCGTCGACGCCGCCGAGGTCGAAGAGGCCCGACTTGGTGACCTCCTTGCGCCAGCCCGTCTTGCCGGTCTTCAGGTTGATCTGCTGGAGCTGGTTGCAGTCGCCCTTCTCCGTGTTGTTGTTCTTGACGGCGATGACGGTGACGCCGTCCGCACCGGCCTGGCGGGGTGCGGCGCAGATCTCGGTCTGGAACGGGATCTCCCAGCGCTTCTTGCCGTCGGCGGCGCCGTAGGCCGTCATCGTCCGGTAGTACGCCTGGATCACGGTGTCGCCGACGAACACCGACGGCATCACCTTGCCGCCGCCCTTGGGCAGGTCGACCGCGTTGACGTGGTTCCACAGGACCTTGGAGTCGCCGGGCTGGCGGCCCGCGTTGAGGTCCGTACCCGCGTCGCGGCCCGGGGCCTGTGACTGGCCGTTGCCGCCCTTGCCGTCGCCCTTGTCGACGGGCACGGTCGGCTTCACGTCCGTGGTCGGCTTGGCGATCGGCTCCTTGTCGCCGCCGGAGACCAGGTAGATACCGCCCGCGATCACGATCAGCGCGGCGACGGCCGCACCGATGATGAGCAGCAGCTTCTGCTTGTTCTGCGGGCCGCCGCCGCCTGGGCCGGGGGCCGGGGCGCCGGGGTAACCGGGCTGACCTGGCTGACCCGGGTAGCCGTAGCCGGCTTGCGTCTGCTGCGCGTACGGGCCGGGCTGTCCGGGCTGGCCCGGGTAGCCGTAGCCCTGCTGCGGCGCGGTCGGCGGCGCTGCCTGCTGCGCGTACGGGTTGTCGGCGGCCGACGGCGGACCCTGCGGGTATCCGTAGCCCGGCTGACCGGGCGGCGGGCCCTGCGGCGGTCCGGGCGGCGGGCCCTGCGGCGGTCCGGGCGGCGGGCCCTGCGGCGGTCCGGGCGGCGGGCCCTGCGGCGGTCCGGGCGGCGGGCCCTGCGGCGGACG